>JADGOV010000036.1 GCA_017882785.1 Frankiaceae bacterium | reverse complement strand
TCCTCGATCGGGGTGTTCGCGCCGAGGTAACGGACCCGCCAGCCGTTGCGGTGCAGCACGATCCCGAACACGATGAGGGCCAGGTCGTGTTGTTCACCGGGCGGGCAGGCCAGGAGCGCGTACGGTCCCTGTCCGTTCCCCCACCCCCGGGCCAGGTTCGACAGCCGCCCGCGGATCAGATGACTGGCGAAATGCTCTTGGGCCACGCTGATCGCGCCCCGCCGCCAACGCTGCCCCAGCTCATGCAGATACGGGACCACCACGTCCCTCAGGACCGTCTCCACTGTGAAGTCGGTGAGCAGTCGATCCAACAGGGCGTGCGCCGCCGGTTCGTCCAGGTCTGCCAAGGCGCGCCGGAGAGCATCGGCAGAGTCGACCAGGCCGGCGTGGCGGCCCGCGTCGACGACTTCCGCGGCGACTTCCGCGGCGACGCCGCCAGGCTGCTCCTCGGCGACCGCGGCTCGCGCGGCCTCGGCCGCGGAGTAGCCGCCGGCGAGATGTGCCTGCATGCGGCGCACCCGCTTCTCATCCGCCTCGGAGTACAGCCGGAACCCGCCCGCGGACCGCGCCGGCTGCAGCAGCCCGTACCGGCTCTCCCAGGCGCGCAGAACGTGATCGCTCACGCCGACGCGACGGCTCAACTCGCCGATCCGCAGCACCGCCGACTCCTCTCCCATGCTCCCCAGAGGACTCTACAGACTCTAGACGATCCTTTGACAGTCTTGAGAAACCTGAGCTACCGTCGTCCTTAGACAGACTCTAGACGAAGGTGGCACGCGTGAAGGCCTCCCCGGCATCTGCCCGACCCGCCGTGGCTGTCATCGGCTCGGGCGTCTCGGGCCTCACTGCGGCCTACCTGCTCGCCCGCACTCACGAGGTCACCCTGTTCGAGGCGGACAACAGGCTCGGGGGTCATGCCCACACCCACGATGTAGCCACCCCGGGCGGGAGCGTGTCCGCGGTCGACAGCGGGTTCATCGTCCACAACGACCGGACGTACCCGTGGTTGCGCCGACTCTTCGCTGAGCTCGGTGTCGCCGTCCGCCCGACCGAGATGAGCATGAGCATCCGCTGCGACGGGTGTGGGCTGGAGTACGCCGGCGGACGAGGCCTCAGCGGGGTCCTGGCTCAGCCGCGCAGGATCCTTGACCCGAGGTTCGCCCGGACGCTGGTGCAGGTGAAGCGTTTCCATCGCCGGGCCACCGCGTTCCTCGCCTCGTCCGATGACGACGACCTCCCCACCTACGGCGAGTTCCTCGACCGCGAAGGGTTCAGCGAGCACTTCGTCACGCACTATGCCGTGCCGGTCGTCTCCTGCGTGTGGTCATCCGGGAGCGCGACGGCGCTGCGCTACCCGGCGCGCTACCTGTTCCGGTTTCTTGACCACCACGGCATGCTGAGAGTCACCGGGTCGCCACGGTGGTTCACCGTGGTCGGCGGATCGCGCACCTACGTCGAGCGCCTCGCCGCGCGGCTGACGGACGTGCGCAGATCCCACGCTGTCACCGACGTCAGCCGACACCGTGATGGTGTCGAGGTCCGGGACAGCACCGGACGGGTTACGCGCGTCGATCGGGTCGTCATCGCGACGCATGCCGACCAGGCGCTGGACCTGCTGACCGACCCCAGCGATGAGGAGGTGTCGACCCTCAAGGCCTTCGGCTACTCACGCAACGAGACCGTCCTGCATACCGACTCCTCGGCCCTGCCCGCCGCTCGTGGCGCGCGGGCGTCGTGGAACTACCGGATGTCCTCCTGCACGTCCGCCGCCGGGGCGCCGGCGGTCACGTACTGGATGAACCGCCTGCAAGGGCAGGCCTCCCCGCCCGACTATCTGGTCACGCTCAATGCCCGCGAGCGGATCGACCCCAGTGCCGTCCTGGCAACGATGGACTACGAGCACCCGATCTACACTCCGGAGGCCGTCGCCGCACAGTCCCACCTGGCCTCGCTGGCGACTGACCGGACCGTCTACGCCGGCGCCTACCACGGCTGGGGTTTCCATGAGGACGGGTGCCGGTCCGGCGTCGAGGCGGCACGGCACTTCGGGGTCACCTGGTGACCACCGTCTCGACAGCGCCCCCGACGATGACCGGCAGCAGGCTGCCGCCGCTGCCGGCGCTCGTGCCCGGTCATGTCTCGCACCGCCGCAGCGGCCAGGTGCGCCACGGGTTCCGCCACCGCGTCTACCAGTGGCTGGTCGACCTCGACGACGTACCCACGCAGCCGTGGTACCTCAAGCCCTTCGCGGGCTTCGACGCCGCGGACCACCTCGGCGACGCCGGTCTGCCGATCAAGGCGAACGTGGAGAACTACCTGTCACTCAACGGCATTCAGCTCGGCGCGGGCGGTCGCGTGGTCATGCTGGCCAACGCCCGCGTCCTGGGCCACGTCTTCGACCCGCTGTCGGTCTTCTGGTGCTTCGACGGCCCCGGCGCGCTCGTGTGCGTCGTCGCCGAGGTACACAACACCCACGGCGAGCGGCACGTCTACCTGCTGTGTCCCGACCCGTCGGGGGTCGCCCGTACGAAGAAGACCTTCCACGTCTCACCATTCTTCGACGCCAGCGGGGACTACGAGCTGCGATTCGCCCTCCAACCGGACCAGGTCGCGGTCACAGTGACGCTGCGCCATGACGGCGCGGTCGCCTTCGGCGCGACCTTCCGCGGACGTCCCGTTCGCGCCAGTGGCCCGGCCCTTGCTCGTCAAGTGATGCGCAGGCCGTTGATGCCACAACTGGTCTCCACCCTGATCCGGCTGCACGGCAGCTGGTTATGGCTGCGCCGCCTGCCGGTGGCCCACCGTCCGCAACAGCGCCCCCAGGAAGGGGTCTGACATGACCGTCTCCGCAGTCGCCGGCGGGCCCCTGATCGTCCGCACACCGAAGGCGCCGCTGCGGGCCACCGTCGCCCGGCACATCTTCCAGCGCGCCGTCGGCCTCATTCCGGTCCGCGCCACCTTGCCGGACGGTCGCCGCATCGGCGGGGGAGGCGCGGAGGCGCCCGAATTCCAGATCGTGCGACCTGGGGCCTTCTTCGCCCGGCTCGGCCGCGACACCAAGATCGGCGTCGGCGAGGCCTACATGGCCGGCGACTGGAAGGCGGCCCCCGGCACCGACCTCGCCGACCTGCTGACCCCCATGGCCGCCAACCTCACCAGCCTGGTTCCCCGGCCCCTGCAGCGCCTGCGCGGCGTCGTCGACAGGCGCATCCCGCGTCGGCACGAGAACACCATCCTGGGGTCGAGGGACAACATCCGGGCGCACTACGACCTCAGCAACGATCTGTTCGCCGCGTTCCTCGACCCCACACTGAGCTACTCATCGGCGTGGTTCGACGAGGCCACACCTATCGCCACCGCGACGGACCTTGAATCAGCCCAGCTCCGCAAGATCGACGGCGTCCTCGACTACGCCGGTGTCACAGCGGGCACCCGGCTGTTGGAGATCGGGACCGGATGGGGAACGCTTGCCATCCGGGCCGCGCAGCGAGGGGCGCAGGTGACCACGGTGACCCTTTCGCGCGAGCAACGGGCGCTGGCGACCGAGCGAGTCGCGACAGCCGGTCTCGCCGACCGGGTGGACCTGCGCCTGCAGGACTACCGCGAGATCTCCGGTGAGTACGACGCGATCGTGAGCGTCGAGATGGTTGAGGCGGTCGGGGAGGCATACTGGCCCACGTACTTCGCCGCTCTGGACCGGCTGTTGGCACCAGGAGGCAAGGTCAGCCTGCAGACGATCACGATGGCCCACGAGCGGGTGCTTGCGACGAAGCGCTCGTTCGGCTGGATCCAGAAGTACATCTTCCCCGGCGGCCTCATCCCCTCCCTGCAGGCGGTCGAGGAGACACTCGCCGGGCACACCAGCCTGCGCGTCGTCCAGCACCGCGAGCTCGGCCCCCACTACGCCCGCACCCTGCACCTGTGGCGGGCGCGGTTCCACCAAGAGTGGCCGCAGCTCCACGCCCGCGGATTCGATGAGACCTTCCGTCGCATGTGGGAGTTCTACCTCGCCTACTGCGAGGCCGGCTTCCGGGCCGAATACCTCGGCGTCAGCCAGCTGCAGCTGATGAGGGCGCCGGCATGGAGCTGAACGGCAAGGTTGCCTGGGTCGTCGGCGCGTCCAGCGGGATCGGCGCCGCGGTCGCCCGCGAGCTCGCATCGCGAGGAGCCAGGGTTGCGATCTCAGCCCGCCGCGAGGAGCGGCTCGCCGACGTAGCCGGCGGCAGCATGCTCGCCGTACCGGCCGATGTCACTGACGCCCAGTCGATGACCACTGCGGCGCTGCGCGTCAGGGAAGGACTCGGGCCGATCGACCTCGTGATCCTCTCGGCCGGCTACTGGAAGCAGATGACATCGACTGCCTGGGACACCGCGAGCTTCGACCGGCACGTGCAGGTCAACCTCGTCGGGATGAGCAACGGGATCTCGGCGGTGCTGCCCGAGATGATGGCTCGACAGTCCGGCGTCATCGCCGGCATCGCCTCCGTGGCCGGTTACCGAGGGCTGGCAGGGTCTGAGGCCTACGGCGCGACGAAGGCCGGGCAGATCAACCTGCTCGAGGCGCTGCGCATCCACCTGGCCCGGACCGGCGTGCGCGTCACGACCATCTGCCCGGGATTCGTCCGGACCGACCTGACCGCCGGCAACCGTTTCCCGATGCCGTTCCTCATCGAGGCCGACGCCGCGGGTCGGGCGATCTGCCACGGGCTGGAGCGCGAGCGCACCGAGATCATCTTTCCCCTGCGGATGGCTGTCCTGATGAAGGCCGCACGGTTCGTGCCGGTGAGGATGTGGCCCGCGCTCTGGAAGCGCCGCTCCGGACCTGACTCGTGAGCAGATCCTCGACGTCAGGGCGGTTCCGGGTCACCCGTCCGGCGGCGACGAGCGAGCCGCGGTCACATCCCGATCTGAACGCTCAATGGATTATCCGATCACTATCAGACAACGTAGATGTCAACGGCAGCTACGGAAGGGATTGCCGTGCGCATCGAACTCCCACCCCGTCTCCCGCGTACCTCCGCGGCGGTCCTGGTCACCGCAGTGATCGGATCGCTGGGCACCGACGTGCGGTCCGACTGGTATCGCAGCCTGAGAAAGCCCGAGTGGCAGCCGCCCGGGGCCGCTTTCGGCCCGGCCTGGACCACGCTCTACGGGCTCATGTCGCTGTCTTCCGCCCGCGTCCTGGACAGGATGGACGACTCCCGGGAACGCCGCGCGTTCACGGCAGCGTTCGGGACCAACCTCGTCCTCAACGCCGCCTGGAACTGGCTCTTCTTCACGGCCCGCCGGCCTCGCTGGGCACTGGTGGAGATCGTCCTGCTCGAGGCGTCGACCGTCGATCTGACCCGGCGGGCCGGCCGGTCAGACACTGCGGCCGGCACAATGCTCCTGCCCTACGCGGGGTGGGTCGCCTTCGCTGCCGCCCTCAACGCTGCCATCGCCCGGCGAAACCCACCGCTGGCCCCGATCAGGCGGACCGGCACAGCCGACCCGAGGACACCATGAGACTGCACAAGACCGTCACCGTAGAAAGACCCCTGGAGGAGGTCTTCAGCTACCTGTCCGATTTCACCACAACCACGGAGTGGGATCCGGGCACAGTGAAGACGATCCGGATCGCCGGCGACGGGGCTGTCGGCACCGAGTACCTGAACACCTCGACGTTCGCCGGCCGGGAAACACAGCTCATCTACATCGTGCATGAACTCGTCCCGAACCAGCGCATCGCCCTTCGGGGCGAGAACAAGACGGTCATCGCCCACGACACCATGACCTTCCAGACGTCGGGAAGCGGCACGGAGGTGACCTACACGGCGGACTTCACCTTCAAGGGCTTCACCCGTTTCCTCGCACCGCTGCTGAAGCCTGCCGTCTGGCGACTCGGCAACCAGGCCGAGGTGGGCATGCGGCAGGCCCTGACCCGGCGTTGACCGACCCGCCGCTGCGGACGCTGTCCCAGCCAGGGTTTGGCGGTCCGAGACTTTCCGGTTGAATGCACTTGCCGACCGTAACCCACGGCGGTCCATTCGAAGGGAAGGGCCAACTGCGATGCGCCTTCGTCACACGATCACCGTGGTTGCAGCCGCGGCAGCAGCGGCCGCGTCACTGAGCGCAGCCAATGCCGCGTCGGCCGCGCCCAGGCCAGAGCGGAGATCGGTTGCCAACGCCCAGCCCGACGTGTCCGGAGCCGCCCCGATCACCGTTGCCGACCCCCGAGAGCGGACCGAGGTCCGGCTCTACCTTGCCGACCGTAACGGCTCCGAGCTTGACGCCCGGGTGCGCGCGGTGAGCGACCCACGAAGCCCGCTCTACCGTCAGTACCTGACCCCGGCGCGGTTCCGCGCCCGCTACGCACCCGGCGCCGCGACCATCACCGCCGTAAGAAGATTCCTCACCGGTTACGGGCTGACGGTCACCGAGGTGCCTGACAACGGCGCCTACGTCGCCGCCGAGGGGACTGTCGCCCAGGTCCAGTCGGCCTTCGCCACCAACCTGCACGTCTACCGCCTGCGGGGCAGGACGCTGCGCGCGGCGGCCACGAGCGCCACCCTCCCCGCGGCCCTGACCGGGCAGGTGATCGCCGTGTCCGGGCTGGCCAGCATCTCGGAGTTGATGACGCCACGCCACGAGGACGGCCGGAAGATTTCGGCCCGCCAGGTGCGGCCACGCACCGCCGGACTCGCAGCGCCCCCGCCGGACGCCTTCGTCAACCCCCCACCCTGCTCGACCTTCTACGGTCAGAGGCGGGCGACGACGCTTCCGCCGGCCTACGGCTCGGTGCAGCCGTACGTACCGTGCGGGTATGGGGCCACCCAACTGCAGGGTGCCTACGGTCTGGAATCAGCCGGCCGAGGTGGCTCCGCCGGCCGAGGTGTACGGGTGGCGATCACCGACGCCTACGCGGCACCGACGATCCTCCAGGACGCCAACACCTACGCGGGCCTGCATGGGCAGCCGGCCTTCACCGCGGGGCAGTTCCGCCAGGTGAGGCCGGCCAGGGCCTTCCGTAAGGGCTACGACGACACGGTCAACGGCGACACCTGCGGCGAGCAGGGGTGGTACGGCGAGGAGACCCTCGACGTCGAGGCGGTGCACGCCGTCGCCCCCGGGGCGGGGATCACCTACGTCGCGTCGCGTTCCTGTGACAACACGGACTTTGCGGTCACGCTGAACCGGGTGGTCGACCGGCACCTCGCCGACATCGTCACCAACTCCTGGGGTAACACCGGCGAGAGCAACGGCTCCGCACACCTGGACGCCGTCTACCGGCAGATCTTCTCCCAGGCTGCGCTGCAGGGCATCGGGGTCTACTTCTCCTCCGGCGACGACGGTGACGGATCGACCGCCAACAACGGGATCCCCACCGCGGAGTCACCGGCCAACAGCCCGCTGGTCACGGCGGTCGGCGGCACGTCGCTGGCTGTGGATCGCGCGAACCATCGGCTGTTCGAGACCGGCTGGAGCACCGGAAAGTCGGTCCTGGGCTCCGGTGTCTGGGCGCCCCGCCCGCCCGGTGACTTCCTGTACGGCGCCGGCGGCGGCACCAGCCAGGTGTTCCTGGAGCCCTGGTACCAGCAGGACGTCGTGCCGGCAAGGCTGGCGAAGCGATACAGCGCCCAGGGCGGGCGCGTGGTGCCCGACGTCGCGGCCGTGGGCGACCCGAACACGGGCATGCTGATCGGTGAGACGCAGACCTTCCCGGACGGCGGCGCCCGCTACAGCGAGTACCGGATCGGCGGAACGTCGGTGTCTAGCCCGATCTTCGCCGGCATCATGGCCATCGCCGACCAGGTGTCGGGCCGGCCACACGGCTTCGCGAACCCGGCCCTGTACGCGGTGGCCGGAGGCCCGTCGTACTACGACCCCCAGGCGGTCTCCGGTCGGGCCTTGGCCCGGGTCGACTACGTCAACAAGGTCGATGACAGCGCGGGCACCATCACCTCGCTGCGCAGCCTGGACGTCACCGTCGGGACGATCCTGCGGACCCGACCCGGGTATGACGACATCACCGGCCTGGGCACCCCGAACGGCCCGGCCTTCCTCTCCTCGCTCAGATTCCCACGCTGAGCACGGCTTCGTGACCGGCGTGGCCGGACTTGTCCGCCTGACCGATCGGGCCGCCCTTACCCCATGCGGTCAGGATGAACCTCCGTCGCAGACTCCACCACCCAGAACGCAGCGCCGCCGGATCCGCCAAACCCGCCATCCGACCGTACGGGTCTCGAAGTCCCGCATCAGCCCGGAGCCCCCCCGCCCTCAGCCGCGGCAACCTCCGCTGTCACGTCACTGCGGGCCGATGCCCGCCGGCGGGGCGCCACCCGTCGCGTAGAAGCCTTGGCGGCAGCGACGTCCGGGGCTGTGAGGTCGGTCCAGCAGGGAACGCCGGCGGGCCAGGGAGAGGTACGGAGGCCCATGCCGGCATCTCAGCGGCACCGCCGCCGGGTGTCCATACCTGGCGGCGCATTGGGCTGGCCGGGGCACGGCCCGCTCAAGTGCGGGTGCAGCGTCCCGATAGGCCACCCAACGACGTCGCAGCCCAGATCGCGTTGGGCGGCCGTCCAACGCACCAGCCGCAAACTGGGAGACAGCCGGATGTGCACCAGCTTTCGCCTCACCGCCTCCGACGGTGCGACCGCCATCGGTCGAACGATGGAGTTTCCCAATCTCCTGCAGGCGAGGATTGCACTCGTGCCACGCGATACAGGTGGCGGCAGCGTCGGCCCGAACGGCGCGGGCAAGTCCTGGACCAGCCGCTACGGGTTCGTCGGAGTCGACGTTTTCGGCGATCCGCAGAAGCTCACGGACGGGATGAACGAGGCCGGCCTCTACGTCAACCTCCAGTACATGCCCGGCTTCTGCGACTACGAGCCGACTGAGGGAGTGCCGGCCGATCGGCTCGTCGCCCCGCCGGATCTCGTCGGCATGCTGTTGGGCGCCTGCTCCTCGGTCACCGAGGTGCGCACGGCGATGGCATCGACGGTGGTCTGGTCCTCGGTGTTCGGGCCCTTCGGCTACGCGCCGCCGGTGCACGTCGTCGTGCACGACAAGCAGGGCAACTGTGTCGTCATCGAATGGGCGCAGGGACACCAGGTCGTCTTCGACAACCCCTATGGCGTGGCCACCAACTCGCCGCACTTCGACTGGCACCTGATCAACCTGCGCAACTACCTCAAGCTGGACACGACGAATCCGAAGCCGGTGACGATCGATGGCGTGACGTTGAGCCCGATGGGACAAGGCGGCGGGATGACCGGTCTGCCGGGCGACTCCACCTCGCCGTCCCGCTTCGTGCGGGCCGTGGCTTACACCAGCACACTCCGGCCGATCGCTACCGGCGCCGACGCCGAGGTCGCGGCGCTGCACGTGCTGGACAACTTCGACATCCCCTGGGGGATGGACCGGGAGAACGACGACCGGTCCAACGACGACCACACGCTGTGGAGCACCATCGCGAACCTCACCGACGGTGCGTACATCCTGCGTACCTACCTGGACCCGGTGCCCAGGCGCATCCAGCTCGCCGACATCGACTTCGCGGCCTCGCCGGTCACGACGGTGCCGCTGCCCTCGGCGGCGGAGTTCCCCAGGATGCACCTCAGCCACAGCCACGGCCACGGCGTGACGGGCGGAGCGACGGGGTGACGGGCGGCCGCGTCGGCTCGGGCACGATGGTTGAGTGTCGATCTGCCCGGCTGATGCCGCCGACCTGCCCGGCCGTTGGCGGGCCGCGCTCGGCGTCGACGGTCCCGCCGTGGACCGGGCCGGACGCGACCTGCTCGCCCGGTACGCCGAGCCGCATCGGCGCTACCACACGCAGCAGCACCTGGCTGAGGTGCTCACAGCCCTGGACCTCATAGCCCTGGACCTGATAGCCCTCGACGTCGCTGGGGGCGGCAGTACGGCCCGGCTGGCCGCCTGGTTCCACGACGCCGTCTACGACCCGCGGTGGGCCGACAACGAGGAGCGCAGCGCGGCGCTGGCCAGCAAGGTGCTCCCCGGGCTCGGCCTGGCGCCGGCGGTGGTCGAGGAGATAGCCCGGCTGGTGCGACTCACCGCGACGCACGACGCGGACCCCCACGACGCCGCGGGCGCCGCGCTCTGCGACGCCGACCTGGCCATCCTCGGCGCCGATGCGGCGCGCTACGCCGCCTACGCCGATGCCGTACGAGCCGAGTACTGCCACCTGCCGGCGGATGCCTTCGCCACCGGCCGCGCGGACGTGCTCCGTGGCCTTCTCGAGCGCCGGCCGCTCTACCGCACCGAACCCGCCGCCCGGCGCTGGGCGGCGGCGGCCAGGGCCAACCTGGATCGGGAGCTACGAACGTTCCGGGACTGTGCCGGTTGACGTCCCCACAGTAGGCGGTTGCGGTCTGACAGCCAGGCCCAGGCCGACCCGCCGACCCGCCGACCCGCCGACCCGCCGATCATGCTAGATCGGACGTTGCCGCTGGGATTCCAACGTACGTTCTAGCATGATCGGCGCGGCCAACGTGCCGACGTGCCAACCTGCCAACGATCGCGTGCACGATGGCGAGGCCTAGGTGGCCCAGACCCGTGCTGCCCGTCGTCCTGCAGCGAGGGCTGTCCCTCAGCCCGCAGGATCTGCCGCGCGCTTCGGTCGCCGCAGGCCGGCCGCGGTGATCCGACGCAGCAACTCGCGGGAGGGCACGGCGGTTGCGCCCAACGCCAGCGCCTGCTCCCGGACGTCGGTGGGCACGTCGTAATGATCACCCTGGAAGACGCGTCGGGGCAGTCCCAGCTGGCCGGCGAAAGCGTGCAACTCCTCGTGGGAGGTGTCGCTGACCAGGTGCGCCCAGAGTCGGCCGCGCCACGGCCACACGGCGTCGTCGACCAGGATCGCCACCCGCGCAGAATAGGTCCGCCTTTGCCACCGGTGTCCCACCGGTAGAGTTGCGCCCGGGAACGGGAGGCTCTTTGGCGGGCGCGACGGCGAGCGGTGACGCGCGACCGGTCGGTGAGCCGCCGGGCGAGCAAGCCGATCGCATCGTCACAATCCCGAACGCGCTGAGCGCGCTGCGGCTGCTCGGCGTCCCCGTCTTCCTGTGGCTCATCCTGGGGCCGCATGCCGACGGTTGGGCGCTGGCCGTGCTCCTGCTCGCCGGTGTCACCGACTACCTCGACGGGGTCATCGCCCGTCGGTTCGCCCAGACCAGCCGCCTCGGCCAACTTCTGGACCCGGCCGCCGACCGGCTCTACATCCTGGCCACCCTCGTGGGCCTGGCCGGCCGTGGCATCATCCCGGTCTGGCTGGCCATCGCCATACCGCTGCGGGACGTCCTGCTCGCGCCGACCATCCTGTTGCTGCGGCGACGCGGGCTGCGTCCCTTGCCGGTGCACTACCTGGGCAAGGCGGCCACCTTCAGTCTGCTCTGCGCCTTCCCGCTGCTGCTGATCGGTGCGGGCGACAACGCCATCGCCAATCTTGCACATCCACTCGCCTGGGCCTTCACTATCTGGGGGACGGGCCTGTATTGGTGGGGAGGCGTGATCTACGCCCGTCAGGTCCGGCTCGTGCTGCGCAGCTAGAACAGGCTTCTAGCAGGCTAGAAGGGAGGAACGAGGTAAGGATGCGTGCGGTCGTGATGGCAGGTGGCGAGGGCACCCGGCTGCGTCCGATCACGGCAAACCAACCCAAGCCACTCCTACCGGTGGTCAATCGACCCATTCTTGAGCATGTGTTCAGACTTCTCCGTCGACACGGACTCATGGAAACCGTCGTCACTGTCCAGTTTCTTGCAGCACTGTTGCGCAACTATTTCGGCGATGGCGACGAACTCGGTATGCACCTGGAGTACGCCACCGAAGAGACCCCGCTCGGCACCGCAGGCAGCGTGCGGAACGCGGCCGAAGCCCTCGGGGACGAGCCGTTCGTGGTGATCTCCGGCGATGCCCTCACCGATATCGACCTCACCGACTTGATCCGCTTCCACCGGGCGCACGGCGCCCTGGCGACGGTGGCGCTGAAGGCCGTGCCGTCGCCGCTGGAGTTCGGGATGGTCATCGCCGACGACGGCGGCCGGATCGAGCGGTTCCTCGAAAAGCCGACCTGGGGGCAGGTCTTCTCGGACACGGTCAACACCGGCATCTACGTCATGGAGCGCGAGGTGCTCGACAGGGTGCCGCCGCGCACGGCGGTGGACTGGTCGGCCGACGTGTTTCCGGCGCTGCTCGCCTGCGGGGCGCCCCTCTACGGTTACGTCGCCAGCGGCTATTGGGAGGACATCGGCACTCTGGAGTCCTACGTGCAGGCCCAGGCTGACGTCCTCAACCGCAAGGTCGATGTGGACATCGCCGGCTTCGAACTGTCCCCAGGTATCTGGGTCGGCGAAGGCTCCGACGTCGACCCCGAGGCCGTTCTCGCCGGGCCGCTGCACATCGGGGACTATGCGAAGGTCGAAGCGAGCGCCGAACTGCGCGAGTTCACCGTGCTCGGCAACAACGTCGTGGTCAAGGGTGGCGCCGTCCTGCAGCGTGCGGTCGTGCACGACAACGTCTTCATCGGCTCCCAGGCGGTGGTGCGCGGC
The DNA here is from genome assembly GCA_017882785.1 of Frankiaceae bacterium. GTDB lineage: Bacteria > Actinomycetota > Actinomycetes > JADGOV01 > JADGOV01 > JADGOV01. The sequence continues at coordinate 12,706 of JADGOV010000036.1, read as the reverse complement.
GCGATCATCGGCAAGAACAGCGACGTCATGCGGGCTGCTCGGCTGGAGGAGGGGTGCGTCCTCGGCGACGAGTGCGTAGTCGAGGAGGAGGCGTACCTGTCCAGCGGGGTGCGGGTCTACCCGTTCAAGACCATCGAAGCCGGCGCGGTGGTGAATACCAGCGTCATCTGGGAGAGCCGCGGCCAACGCACCCTCTTCGGTCCGCGCGGCGTGAGCGGCCTGGTCAACGTGGAGATCACTCCCGAGCTCGCCGTGCGGCTGGCCAGCGCGTACGGCACGACGCTGCGCAAGGGATGCGTCGTCACGGTCGGCACCGACGGTTCCCGGGCAGCCCGCTCGCTCAAGCGGGCTGTCATCAGCGCGCTGACCGCCGGCGCGATCCACGTGCGGGACCTGGAGATCGTGCCGATCCCGGTCACCCGCTTCGAGGTGGCCCGCAGCGACGCGGTGGGCGGCATTGTCATCCGTACCTCGGCCAACGACAGCCAGAGCGTGGACATCGTGTTCCTCGACGAACGCGGCGCGGACCTGTCGGTGGGCGCGCAGCGGAAAGTGGAGCGGGTGTTCTCCCGACAGGAGTTCCGTCGCGCCTTTCCCGGCGAGATCGCCGACCTGTTCACCCCGGCGCGGGTCATCGAGAACTATGCCCAGGAACTCCTCCGCTGCATCGACACCTCCGGCGTGCCGGAGGCCGACCTCAAGGTGGTCATCGACTGCGCCGGTGGGACCGCGGGACAGGTCCTGCCGATGCTGTTGGGTCGCCTCGGCGTGGACGCCCTGACCGTGAACCACCGGGCGGACAGCGGCAACGGGACGGACACGCTGGCCCACCACATGCGGGACCTGGAACGACTAGGAGACCTGGTCGCGAACTCCCGGGCAGCGTTCGGCGTCCGCTTCGACACCGTCGCCGAACGGCTCTGGTTGGTCGACGAGCACGGTGAGCTCGTGCACGACGACCGGGCGCTGCTCGTACTCGTCGATCTGCTGTGCGCGGAACGCCGCGGGTCGGTGGTTGCGCTACCGGTGACCACGACCCGGGTTGCCGAGCGGGTGACCCGCTACCACGCCTCCTCGATCCGCTGGACCTCGACCTCGCCCGACCAGCTCACCGCGGCCGCGGCCGAGGACGGGGTACGGTTCGCCGGAGACGGCCGCGGCGGCTTCGTCATCCCGGAGTTCGGTCCGGTGATCGACGCCATCGCGGCGTTCGTACGGCTCACCGGCCTCGTCGCCCGGACCCGACTGACCCTCAGCCAGATCGACGCCCGCATTCCGCAGGCGCACGTCGTCCGCCGGGCCGTACAGACCCCGTGGGCGGTCAAGGGATCGGTGATGCGGGCGGTGGCCCAGGCCGCGGCGGGGATGGAGGTGGACACTATGGACGGACTGCGCATCGTGGAGTCGGATCGCTGGACGCTCGTGCTGCCCGATCCCGCGGAGGCGGCCACCCACCTGTGGGCAGAAGGACCGGACCCGGGCTCGGCGGCGGATCTGCTCGAACAGTGGGCGGCCGTGGTCGAACGCACCGGCGTCGGCGCCAGGGGCCGCTGAGCCCGGTGCCTGCCTCCACCACAGCTGCCGGCCCGCCCGCCGGGGACCCGATGTCGCTGCTGAGCGCGATCGGGGGCGGCCGCGTCTGGATCCCGGAGCAGGGCGCTCCCCGCCCGCCCCGGCGCGGCCAGCCGGTCCGGCCGCTGCGTGTCGCCACCGTGCTGCTGGCAGCCGGTCTGCTGCTCGCGGCGGCGGTGACCCAGACGCGGCGCGCCGCGCCGGCCGTCGACCGGCAGCGCGCCGCGCTCCAGGCCCAGATCGCCGCGCGTACTCGGGAGGTGGACGGCCTGACCGCGGCGCGAGCGCGACTGCAGGGCCAGCTCGCCGCGGCCCACGCGACGGCGGCCCGCTCCGGCAGCACGCAACGGGCCGCCGCGGCAACGAACCGTCGGCTCGCCCCCATCACCGGCGCCCAGGCGGTCCGTGGTCCGGGACTCACCGTCCGCCTGGACAACCCGCCCAGCGCCAAGCGGGTCGCGCGAACCATCACCGACAGTGACGTCCAACAGGTGGCGAACCAGCTGTGGTCCGCCGGGGCGGAAGCGGTCGCCGTGAACGGGGTCCGGCTCACCTCCCGGACCGCGATCCGCGACGCCGGCGGTGCCCTGCTTGTGGACTTCCAGCCACAGTCCCCGCCGTACCTGGTCGCTGCGGTGGGCGCGCCCGGCCGGCTCAGCGCCGGCTTCGCCGCCAGCCCGCTGGCCGCCCGGCTGCGCAGCGCGGTCACGGTGTTCGGCATCGGGCTCTCGGTGCGGACCGCCGATGCCCTGCTGCTCCCGGCGTCCCGATCCCTCGCGACACCCGCCCCCGGGAGCCCCCCGTGATCGGCGCTGCGGCCCTCGTGCTCGGTGTCGTGCTTGGGCTGATCATCCAACCCACTGTGCCGGCCGGTCTGGAGCCCTACCTGCCGATCGCGGTGGTCGCCGCCCTGGACGCGCTCTTCGGCGGGCTGCGGGCCGCGCTGGACCGGGCGTTCGACGACAAGGTCTTCGTGGTGTCCTTCGTAGCCAACGTCCTGGTCGCCGCTCTGATCGTCTTTCTCGGTGACCAACTCGGCGTGGGCGGCCAACTGACCACCGCCGTCGTTGTCGTGCTGGGAATTCGGATCTTTGCGAACGCGGCGGCCATCCGACGGCACCTGTTCGGTGCTTGATCGTGAAGCATGATCGTGAGCGCATGACTGTGCGCGGATGAGCACCAGCACCCGGGGACGTCTCCGGCTGCGGATACTGCTGCGCCCGCGCGGCACCCGGGCGCAACTCGTCGTCGCGCTGCTGTGCGGGCTGCTCGGCTTCGCCCTGGTGACCCAGGTGCACAATTCGACCTCCGCGACGAGCCGGCGCACGGCCCGGCCCGAGGACCTGGTCCGCATCCTCGATGATCTCAGCTCCCGGTCCGACCGGCTGCGCGCCGAGATCGACACCTTGCGTGCGACGAGGGACCGGCTGGCCTCCGGACAGGACAGTGGTTCTGCCGCCTTGGCCGAGACCCAGCGCCGGGCCACTGTTCTCGGCATCCTGGCCGGCACGATCCCCGCCAGCGGCCCGGGGATCACGATTACCGTGCGTGACCCACAATCCACCGTGCGCGCCGACGCCCTCCTCGGTGCCGTGGAGGAGCTGCGGGATGCGGGCGCCGAGGCGCTGCAGCTGTCCGGCGTTGGTGGCCCCGCGGTCCGGCTGGTGGCCTCGACGGCTCTGCTCGACGCCCCCGGTGGGGGTGTGCTGGCCGGGTCGACGCGGTTGCGCCCGCCGTACCGACTCCTCGCCATCGGGGATCCGGCGACGCTGCGGGCCGCGATGCGCATTCCCGGTGGAGTGGTGGACACCGTCGCCGCCAGTCCCGGGGCCGACGCCACGATCACGGTCAGCAACGCCACGTCGGTGGCCGCCTTGCAAGCCCTGCCGAGGCCTCGTTACGCTCGGCCCGCCGGCGCCTCGTAGGTGCGGTGCGGGCCCATCCAGCTACCCGAATGACACCCGACTGACACATTGAGGCGGAGGGCGAAGCGGTTGTATCCCGAGGACCTGAAGTACACCGAGCAGCATGAGTGGGCCCGACTGAGCTCCGAGCCGGACGGCGGGCGGGTCCGGGTCGGGATCACCTCTTTCGCCCAGGAGGCACTGGGCGACATCGTCTTCGTCACCCTGCCGACCGAGGGAGAGAAGGTCGAAGCCGGGCAGTCCGTCGGCGAGGTGGAATCGACGAAGAGCGTCTCCGAGCTGTACGCGCCGGTCGCCGGCACGGTGGTGGCCACGAACCCGGCGCTGGAGGGCCAGCCCGAGCTGATCAACTCCGATCCGTACGGCGCGGGCTGGATCCTCGACATCGACGTGGAGAGCACCGGGCAAATGGACGGTCTGCTCGACGCCGCAGCCTACGAGCGCCACGTCTCCGACAGCTGAGCTTGGCCTCGGAGCTGCCGGCAGGAGCCGCAAGGCGCCGGCCGCCGACCCACCCCGACGGCGGTTGACCCTCGTCGGCCGCCTGACTAGGTTCGGGACAGTCAGCGCACCGCGCGAGAACCGACCCGCCCCCGCGCGGCGCCGGCAGACCTGTACGACAAGCGCCGGGAATCCCGGCAGAAGGCCGAGCGCGCGATGGCGACCGTGTTCTGCACGAAGTGCGGACACCAGAATTTCGATGACGATCGCTTCTGTGCGCACTGTGGCACCGCGCTGACACCTGCCCCCGGAATACCCACGGAACGGGCCGTGGAACGGGCCGTCGACAGCACCTCGACGCTCTCCCTGCCCTCGATGGAGGAGGTGGGGGGCGAGGACGACGGCGGCGTCGAGCAGGGACGTCCGGTGGACGGGTTACCCACCGGCTCCGGGATGCTCGTCGTGCTCCGAGGGCCGAACGCCGGCAGCCGCTTCCTGCTCGACAAGGACCTGACCACGGCCGGTCGACACCCGGAGAGTGACATCTTCCTCGACGACGTGACCGTCTCCCGTCGACATGCGGAGTTTCGCCGGGACGGCACGTCCTTCGTGGTTCGCGACGTGGGCAGTCTCAACGGCACCTACGCCAACCGTGACCGGATCGATGAGGCAAAGCTGACGAGTGGGGATGAGGTGCAGATCGGCAAGTTCCGGCTGATCTTCTACGCCGGCGGACAGCCAGGGTGATGCGGTGAGCGCCGGCGCCCCCGCCGGCTCGGCCTATCTCAGTATCGGCGAGGTCCTCCACCGACTGCGTCCGCAGTTCCCGGACATCACGATCTCGAAGATCCGTTTTCTGGAGGCGGAGGGACTGCTCGAGCCGGAGCGCAGCCCCGCCGGCTACCGACAGTTCTCCGCCGACGATGTCGAACGGCTGCGCTTCATCCTGGAATGTCAGCGCGACCGCTATCTGCCGCTGCGGGTCATCCGGGAGCATCTCGTCGCCGTGGACCGCGGGGAGGAGCCGGCCGGCGGGCGCGCATGGCCGACCGGGCCGACCGGGCCGACCCACCGGCCCGAGCACGCCGAGCGGGCTGGGCGGCCCGAGCGGGAGCCCCGCTCGACCCCGGAGGCGTTCGCCACCGACGTCAGCGAGATCCGACTCACCCGTCGGGAGCTGGCCTCGGCGGCGGGGCTGCGGCCTGACCAGCTGGAGGACCTCGAGCGGTACGGGCTGGTCGCCACCCGCTCCGGCGGTTCGCACTTCGACGGGGATGCGCTGCTGGTGGCTCGTACGGTCGCTGCCCTGGGCAGCTACGGCTTGGAGCCTCGTCATCTGCGCGCATTCAAGACCGCGGCCGATCGGGAAGTGGGGCTGATCGAGCAGGTCGTGTCGCCCTACGCCCGGGCCCGAGACGGCGAGGCGCGAGACCACGCCGTCTCCGTGGTCCGGGAGCTGGCGGCCCTGTCGGTACGGTTGCACACTGCTCTGGTCCGCGCCGGGCTGTCGGCGGAGCTGTTGCGGTAGTTCAGCCATGACGCCATCGGGTCGGCGGAGGTGTTAGTTTGGGCCTCCAGCCACTCGCCCAGTCCGCTCGCAGGAGCTGCTCGAAGGAGCGTTCCGTGCACCAGGTCAACGTCGTGGGAGTTCGCGTCGAACTGCCCTCCAATCAGCCCATTGTGCTGCTCAAGGAGGCCAGCGGCGAGCGCTACCTGCCGATCTGGATCGGCACTGTGGAGGCCGCTGCCATCGCCTCCGCCCAGCAGGGCATGCTGCCGCCTCGGCCACTGACGCACGATCTGCTGAAGAACGTGCTCGACGCACTCTCGGCGCCGCTGGAGGCGGTGCAGATCACCCAGCTGCGGGACAGCGTGTTCTACGCCGACCTGGTCTTCGCCAACGGGGCCCGGGTCAGTGCCCGGCCCAGCGACGCCATCGCGCTGGCGATGCGGGTCGGCGTGTCGATCTTCGCGGACGAGTCGGTGCTCACCGAGGCCGGCGTCACCCTGCCGGAGGAGGACGCACCGGAGGAAGTGCAGGCCGAAACCGAGGTGGAAAGGTTTCGGGAGTTCCTCGACACGATCTCGCCGGAGGACTTCGCGAGCGGATCATGACCCTCCGGACGGCTGCGACGCGCCGCACGCTGACGTTGACGTTGACGTTCCAGCTGCCTACCGTCGAGTTGGACGTGCCCCGGTCGGTCTCGGGACATCGGGATCGGAGGCGGCGTGGCTTCATCCGAGGAGCGGGGTAGCGGGCCGCCCGTCCTGCCCGCCGCGCCGGCGACGCCCACCTCGGCCGACCAGGGAACGCTGTTCTCCGCCGAGGTGATGGCCGGCATCGGGGGCGGGTCCCGGGTGTCCTACGGTGACGATGCCGGCTACGGTGCACCGACGGCCTGCCAGGCAGCCGGCATCACCTACCGGCAGCTCGACTACTGGGCGCGGACCGGTCTTGTCGAGCCCAGCGTGCGCTCGGCTTCCGGCTCCGGGACCCACCGGCTGTACTCCTTCCGGGACATCCTGGTGCTCAAAGTGGTGAAGCGGCTTCTCGACACCGGCGTCTCACTGCACAACATCCGCGCCGCCCTGGCGCACCTGCGGGAGCGGGGGGTCGAGGACCTGGCCCAGCTGACGCTGATGAGCGACGGGGCCACGGTGTACGAGCTCGGCTCGAGCGATGAAGTCATCGACCTGCTCCGCCGGGGGCAGGGCGTCTTCGGGATCGCGGTCGGACCGATCGTCCGCGAGGTGGAGGGCACCCTCGCCGAACTTCCCTGCGCCGCCGCCGCCCAGCCGGCGGAGCCAGCCGAGGGCGCCGAAGGGGACGAGTTGGCGTCCCGCCGCCGCCGCCGCACGTCGGCCTGACGAAGCCTGGTAACGTCAACGGTGCTCGTGACCCCCGCGGGAGAGTCCCCGTGCAGACGGGGCGCCGAAGGGGCAATCTCCCCGGAACCTCTCAGGCGCCAAGGACCGCGGGGTGAGGCGACTCTGGAGGCGACCCGCCCGCCGACAGATGGGGAGGCACTGACCGGACCCCGTCCTGGAGGCCTCCGATGACCCAGCCGCCACCTCCCCATCGGCCGACCCTGGCCGAGCTGACCGGCGCCGTGCCCTTCGCCGCACGCCACATCGGACCCGGCCCCGAGGAACAGGCGAAGATGCTCGCCACCCTGGGCTACGGCTCGCTGTCCGAGCTGGTCGACGCCGCCGTGCCCGACACCATCCGGGACCGGACGCCGCTCGAGCTCCCGCCGGCCATCGGCGAGGCCGAGGTCATCGACGAACTGCGCGCGATGGCCGGGCGTAACACCGTGGTCACTTCCATGATCGGGATGGGCTACGCGGATACGGTGACCCCACCGGTGATCCGCCGCAACGTGCTGGAGAACCCCGCCTGGTACACCGCGTACACCCCCTACCAGCCGGAGATCAGCCAGGGTCGACTCGAGGCGTTGATCACCTTCCAGACGGCCGTGGCGGACCTCACCGGGCTGCCCATCGCCAACGCCTCGCTGCTCGACGAGGGGACTGCCGCCGCCGAGGCGATGTCCTTGAGCCGGCGGATGAGCAAGGCGGGCGGGGTCTACGTCGTCGACGCCGACTGCCATCCGCAGACGCTGGCTGTCCTGCACACCCGGGCCCGGCCGGTCGACATCGAGATCGCGGTGACCGACCTCAGCGCCGGGCCGGACGCGCTGCCGGCGGAGTATTTCGGCGTGCTGCTGCAGTACCCCGGCACCACCGGCGCCGTCCGCGACCCGCGGCCGATCACGGCCGCGGCCCGCCAGGCCGGCGCGCTGGTCACCATGGCGAGCGACCCGCTGGGGCTGCTGCTGCTCACGCCTCCCGGCGAGCTGGGCGCGGACATCGCCGTTGGCAGCTCCCAGCGCTTCGGTGTGCCCATGGCCTACGGCGGACCGCACGCGGCCTTCATGGCGGTCCGCCCCGGTCTGGAACGGTCCCTGCCCGGTCGCCTCGTCGGGGTCTCCGTCGACGCCGCCGGCGACCCGGCCTACCGGCTGGCACTCCAGACGCGCGAGCAGCACATCCGGCGAGAGAAGGCCACGAGCAACATCTGCACGGCGCAGGTCCTGCTCGCCGTGATGGCCGGCATGTACGCCGTGTACCACGGCGCCGACGGGCTGCGCATCATCGCCCGACGGGTGCATCGGCTGACCACAATCCTGGCCGCCGGGCTGCGAGCCGGCGGCGTGCACGTGCTGCATGGCGACTTTTTCGACACCGTCGCGATGCGCGTCCCCGGGCGCGCGGACGCTGTGCTCGCCGCCGCGCTCAAGCAGGGGGTCAACCTCCGCCGCATTGATGCCGACACGCTCGGCGTGACATGTGATGAGCGGACCGCCCCGACCCACGTGGAGGCGGTCTGGGCCGCCGCCGGCGTGTCGGGGGACGTGGCAGCGCTGGATGAGACGACAGATGACGCTATTCCCCCGGGGTTGCAGCGCGGTACGGACGTGCTGACCCACCCGGTCTTCACCGAGCACCGGTCCGAGACCGCGATGCTGCGCTATCTGCGCCGCCTCTCGGACGCTGACCTCGCCCTCGACCGGAGCATGATCCCACTCGGCTCCTGCACGATGAAGCTCAACGCCACCGCCGAGATGGAACCGATCACGTGGCCGGAGTTCGCCAATATCCACCCTTACGCACCCAGCGACCAGGCGGCCGGTTACGCGGAGCTGCTCGAACAGCTCGAGCGGTACCTGGCGGTGATCACCGGCTACGACGCGGTGTCCCTGCAGCCCAACGCCGGATCGCAGGGAGAGTTGGCCGGCCTGCTGGCCATCCGCGGCTGGCACCGAAGCCGCGGTGAGGACCAGCGCGACATCTGCCTCATTCCGTCCAGCGCCCACGGCACCAACGCGGCGAGTGCGGTGATGGCCGGTCTGCGGGTCGTCGTGGTCCGCTGTGACGACGGCGGGAACGTGGACCTGGATGACGTCCGCGCGAAGATCTCCCAGCACGGCGAGCAACTGGCCGCGATCATGGTGACCTACCCGTCGACGCACGGCGTCTTCGAGCCGGCCATCGCCGACTTGTGCGGCATGGTGCACGACGCGGGCGGCCAGGTCTACGTCGACGGCGCCAACCTCAACGCGCTGGTGGGGCTGGCCAGGCCCGGACACTTCGGTGCCGACGTGTCCCACCTCAACCTGCACAAGACGTTCTGCATCCCGCACGGGGGCGGTGGCCCTGGTGTCGGCCCGGTCGCCGTGCTCAAACACCTGGCTCCTTACCTCCCGAGTCACCCACTGTCGCCGCCTGACCGGGCAGGCGACAGCACGGGTCCGGTGGCCTCCGCGCCGTACGGCTCGGCCGGCATCCTGCCGATCTCCTGGACCTACGTGCGGATGATGGGTCCCGACGGCCTGCTGCGGGCCACCGAGGTGGCGGTGCTCGCCGCCAACTACGTGGCCAAACGGCTCAGCGCGCACTATCCGGTGCTCTACACGGGGGGCTCCGGGCTCGTCGCCCACGAATGCATCATCGACCTCCGCCCGCTGACCAGGGAGACCGGTGTGACAGTGGACGACGTCGCCAAGCGACTGATCGACTACGGCTTCCACGCCCCCACCATGTCCTTCCCGGTCGCCGGCACGCTCATGGTCGAGCCCACCGAGTCGGAGAGCGTGATGGAGCTCGACCGGTTCTGCGACGCGATGATCGCTATTCGCGGGGAGATCGCAAAAGTCGCGTCAGGGGAGTGGGATCGACACGACAATCCCCTGCGCGGAGCTCCGCACACGGCGCAGTCTGTCGCCTCGGAGTGGGACCGCCCGTACACTCGTGCCGAGGCGGCCTATCCGATCGCGTCGCTGCAGGTCGGAAAGTACTGGCCACCCGTCCGCCGGATCGATCAAGCCTACGGAGACAGGCACCTGGTGTGCAGTTGCCCGCCGCCGACCGCGTACGAGGACTGACAATGCCACTTCCCCTGAGGCACGGTCGGCAGACTTACGCCTGGGCCGTGCTCGGCACGGCGGCGCTCGTGGCCGCAACCGGCTGCCAGGGCCTGGGTAGTGATCGCGGGAACGGGTCGGGCCGGGCCGCCGCCCCCCCGCAGACTTCGGTACCGCGGGTGGCCGTCGTCGGTCTGCAGGGCGGTCGCGTCGGGTCCGGCACGGCGATCCGGCTGGCGGTTGCCGACGGGCAGATCCGCGGACCCGTCACGGCCACGCCCAGCCTGACAGGGGCAGCCAACGCGACAGGCACGGCCTGGGTGAGTTCGGCGGCGACGGCGGCCGCGACGACGTACCGGATCAGCGCGGACGTGGTGGACAAGGCGGGCGTGGCGCACCGCGTGGTGACCAGCGTGCCGACCAGCTCCAAAGCGAGGACACTGCACGCCCATCTCAGCCCCGGCGACTCTGCCGTCGTCGGCATCGGGATGCCGGTCACCGTCACCTTCGACCACGCCGTCGCCAAGGCCGACCGGGCGGCGGTGGAGAAGCGCCTGCGGGTGACGACGAAGAGGCCGCTCACCGGCGCCTGGTACTGGCTGAGCAGCAAGGAAGTGCACTTCAGGCCAGTGGCCTACTGGCCGACGCACGAGCCGGTCCGGGTCCAGGTCAACTTGCCCGGCCTATACCTCGCCGACGGGCTGTGGGGTGGGGCGCGGCGCACCTCTGCGTTCTCCATCGGGGCGGACCACCGTTCCGTCGCCGACGTCAGGTCACACCAGTTCACCGTCTACTCGGGCGGGCACGAGGTCAAGACCTATCCGGCGAGCATGGGCAGCCACCGCTGGCCGAGCAAGGGCGGTATGCACATCGCGCTGGAGTCTGAGCCGGTGCACATCATGGACTCCTCCACGATCGGCATCCCGAACAACGGCCCCGGTGGCTACCGCGAGACCGTCTACTGGGACGTGCGGATCTCCTGGGGCGGCGCCTTCGTGCACGCCGCACCGTGGTCGGTCGGCGCGCAGGGGAATACCAATGTGTCCCACGGCTGCGTCAACCTCTCCCCGTCCGCGGCCAAGTGGTTCTACCACTTCACCCAACTCGGGGACCTCATCAACGTCGTGCACGCCAGCGTCGCCCCCGAGTCGTGGGATCCCGGCACGGCGGACTGGAACATGTCCTGGAAGTCCTGGCTGGCGGGCAGCGCCACCGGCGCCCAGCGCACGGCGACCTCGACTCCGGTGACCCCGGTGGCGCCGGTGTCCCCGGCGCTGAGCACCCCCGTGACTGCGAGCCCGACCGCCTGAGTCCCCGCCCGCTCCGAGCCTGCCGGAGGTCGGCCGCCGAGTGCAGGACCACCCGTGCGGAGTCGAGCGGAGCACTCGAAGCTGCGCCGTGAGCTTCGGCGGCTGGACACGATCTTCTTCCTCATCTCCGCGATGGTGGTGGTCGACACCATCGGCGCGATTGCGACCGGTGGAGCTGAGGCCTTCACCTGGCTCGTCGTACTCTTCGTGCTGTTCTTCGTGCCCTCTGCCCTGGCCAGTGCGGAACTGGGCGCGGCGATCCCGGAGGAGGGCGGCGTCTACGTCTGGGTGCGCATGGCCTTCGGCCGGTTCGCCGGCACGCTGACCTCGTTGCTGTACTGGGCCGGCACGCCGGTGTGGCTCGGGGGCTCGCTCACCGCGGTCGCTCTCGCCGTGTACGAGCGGTTCCTCGGCGACCTCGGCACAAGCCAGGGGTACGTTTTCGGCGCGCTGTTCGTCGCGGCCGCGACGCTCGGGGCGGTCGTACCACTGCGGTACGGCAAGTGCGTGCCGACCAGAGTCTTAGCGTTGATCCATAACTACGCTCAAAGGAAAGATCATAATCAACATACTTGCAGGTCAGCTACCAAGTAGACCTGGAGAGAGGCTTGATCCACTGGCAGGTCATCCTAGGTGAGGTTGGAGACTTGGAGTGGACGAAAGATGGACGGACCTAGCGGGCCGGCTCTCTCAGCCCCCTCGCGGTGGGCTCCTGGGACCCTGTGGCCGGTCGGCCGTAGTGCCCGCTGAGCCAGGAATCCACTGGGGGGACCAGACGTGTCAGGTCGGCAGTCCCAGGCTGTCGGAGGCTCTCAGGCACGAGGAGTTTATTCTCGGACCAGTTCAGACAACACTTAACCAGGGAGTCTATTCAGCTACGAGTTCACTCAAAACTCAGACCTTTTCGCTCAGCAATTCCTAGAAACCACGCTGCTCGATCCTGTTTCATTTCCTGTTCGGCAGCACGCTCAATATCCGTAAGGCAAGGACGAACGATAAGTTGCAGACGTTTCTGATCATAGCCAGCGTAATCAGCGCAAACAGCAATACGATTAGTATATTTCTGGTTACCGGTTCCCAGTAGTCCTTCTGCAGCTAATCCCTTCACTGCTCGACGTACGCTTTCCTCCTCTGACCTAGTTGGCTCATGACCAAAGACTGCGTCAGCTAGCCAGTAAATGGTTATCCAATCAGGCCAGTAACATACTTCTCCATGCCTGCCGTAATGTGCACGGGAGCTAGTGCTCAGGAGATCAAGGATCTCAGCCGAAAGAGCTGCGTTCCGTGCATTCTGTGCAAGTAGTTCCTCGCGGGTCTTCATGGAACTCGCCCTGCTTCTTGATAGATAGTCCTCGTTGCTCTAGTGCCTCTGCTGGAATTCGAATCCAGATATCCCCAACGGTCAGAGGCTGTAATTGCAGATGGTCGAGCTGCTTGCTACAGTCAGAGTCCGACCTTGTTCGCAGCGTAAGTCGTCTGCTTGAGCGTGAACTTTTCGCCAGACTGCGAGTGCAGCTGCTCAATGAGACTGGCC
>JADGOV010000208.1 GCA_017882785.1 Frankiaceae bacterium | reverse complement strand
GAAGTCGATCCCGTAGAAGCTCAGTTCCCGCGGTGTGTGCGTCACGGCCGCGCCGAGCACCAGGCTCCGGATCACTGTGCTCTTGCCGGTCTGCGGGGCGCCGACGATGGCAATGTTGCCCTCGGCCACCGCCAGATCGAGCCTGAAGACGTCGATGCGCTGCTCCTGCGGACGGTCTATCAGGCCAATCGGAACCTGCAGCGCGCCGCGCCCGTTGGCAGCAGTGAGCCCGCGCTCCGGGTCGACCTCGAGCGTCCCGGTGACGGCCGCCAACGAAAACCGCTGCAGCAGCGGCGGCAACCAGACCTGGTGCACGCGCCCGGCCGCTGGCCTCAGCCGCTCGACGACCACGTCCATGACCGAGGGCACGCCGGACGCCGCACGCTCAGCACCCTCGTGGTCACGATGCTGGTCGACCAGGCCACCGATCCCGTTGTACGCCGTATACGGCAGCGGGTGCGGCGTGGCCGGCAGCTTCATTGCCGGGGACTCATACGGGGTCGACACCTGGGCCACCTTGAACCGCTCGAACACCGTCGTGTCCACCCGCAAGAACCCGGAGCCAGGGAACGGAGGTAACTCGTACGCGTCCGGCACACCGATCGCCTCGCGGCTCTCCGCGGGACTGAACGTCTTGAGTCCGATGCGGTAGCTCAGGTGGCTCTCCAGTCCGCGGATGCGGCCTGTCTCCAGCCGTTGCGACGCCAACAGGAGGTGAACACCGATCGATCGGCCGATCCGCCCGATAGCGACAAAAAGCTCGGCGAAGTCGGGCTTTGCCGTCAGCAGTTCGCTGAACTCGTCCACGATCAGCAGCAGGGACGGCAGCGGGTCCAGCTGCTCGCCCTGGTCCCGCCGCCGGTTGTACTCGTGAACGTTGGGGAGGTTGCCCGCCTCCTTGAGAACGCGCTGACGCCGGCGGATCTCGCCGTACAGCGCGTCGTGCATTCGATCCACCAGGCCAAGGTCCTCTTGAAGGTTGGTAATCGCGCCCGCGACATGCGGCAGCGGCTCCATCCCCGCAAACGTCGCCCCGCCCTTGTAGTCGACGAGCACGAACGCCAGGCGTTCCGGGTCGTGGGTCGTGGCCAGCGCAAGAACCAGGGTGCGCAGCAGTTCGGACTTGCCTGACCCGGTCGCCCCGACGACCAGACCGTGCGGGCCCATCCCGCCGAGCGCCGACTCCTTCAGGTCGAGAGTGAGCGGTAAACCGCTGGCGGCCATGCCGAGCGGCACGCGAAGGAACTGTCGAGCCGTCCGCGCCCGCCACTGCGACCGGGGATCTATGTCGGCGACGTCCGGGACGCCGAGCAGTGCGAACAGGTCGACATCCTGGGCGAGGGACTCGGCGGCCGACTCCTGCGAAACCCGGATCGGGCAGAGCGCTCGGGCGAGGGCCGACAGGGCGGGCACGGACACCCGATCCGCCTGAATGACGGCACCGGTCGCTTCCGCCGAGCTGGGATACTCGACAACCGCCCGGCCATCTCGCTCGATGGTGAAGCGGACGTCGACGGTGGATGGTTCCAGGCGCTTGTTACCGACGACGTAGACAAGGGTGACGCCCGCGTCCTGCGGGCGAACACTCACCTCGCCCAGGTCGAAGCCCAGGTGCGACGGCAGCCGCTCTGCGTCGATCACCACGACCAGCCGCCGGCTCAGCCGCCCACCCGTCCCCCGGGCCCGGGCCGCCCGGTCGAGCAGGCTCTCGAGTTCCGGGCGCAGCACGTCGCCCAGCTCCTGGAGGTCGGACGCGACGAGCCGCGTTGGCACGGGACCGTCATAGGTGTGGTCAGTAATCGTGTGCGGCAGCCACTTCACCCACGACCACAGCGGCAGCCCCTCGGGAGCGAAGCAGAATGCCAACTGCAGGTCGTCCGCCGAATGCAGAGTGACAGCCTGCGCAAGGACTGAACGCAGTACGCCGCGCGCCTCGTCCAGGTCGCCGCACAGCGACACCACGCCCATGGAACCGAGGTCAACGGCCGCCGGCTGGTCAGTGAGAATCCTCTGGCCGTCGAGTATCTGCCTCGCCGCCGAGACGCACACCGGGTCGGCGCGGTCCATCGGCGTCTGTTCGCCCCGGCGCTTCACCTGCAAACGCGGCAGGACGTCGCCGATACCCACGCGCAAAGACAGGAAGTCGGTGTCGTGGACCCGCCGCTCCCACAGGCGCGAGGTGTCCGAGGCGAGGTCGAGCAGGCGCTCGGGCTCGGGGTGTCGGAATGCTTCGGCGGCCATCTGGTTGCGTCGCGCGCCGCGCAGTTGTTCGCGCACCTGCTCGAGATATTCCAGGTACCGCGCCCGGTCCTCCCGGAGGCGCCGCCTCGGCAACCCCCGCTGGACAAGGAACATTCCGAGCCCCACCCCGACCGACGCCATCATGAAGACCAGGCCCGCCGCGACGGCCACTGGCCGGGGATTTGCCAGGATGAAGATCATGCTGCCGGCGGTGCCCAGCACCGGGAACAGGACCTGAAAGACACCCTGCGCCCCGGACTGGGTGTCCTGCGGTTGTGGCGGGTCGAGCAGGGTGATGACGTCGTCCTCGATCGGCGGTGGGTGCATCCGCGGCGGGCGGTTGACGATGGTGGAGGTCACCGACAGAGGGTACGGGCCGATCCGGGACGAGCGGTACAGTGCCCGACATGTCGCCTGAGCGGGTTTCTGCAGGCGGTGGCCCGTCGCTGACGCAGTGCAGGCTCACGCTGGTCGGCTCACGTCGTCGGATAGACCTGGCCGTGCCCGGGGATCTGCCGCTGGCCGAGTTGCTTCTGGACGTGGTCCGACTCCTGGACGAGCCGGACGCCGAGACCGACTACCGCGCTTGGGGTTTGGGGCGACTCGGACACGAGACCCTGCCGCCGGACAGGAGCCTTACCGACCTTGGAGTGCTCGATGGCGAGGTCCTCTATCTGCGCGATCAGCACCGGGTGACGGCGCCCACCCGGGTCGAGGACGTCATCGAGGGGGTCCAGGATTCCGTAGAGGCGGATCCGCAGCTGT
>JADGOV010000207.1 GCA_017882785.1 Frankiaceae bacterium | reverse complement strand
CGGCCGTGCTGATCCTCAACGACCACGACACCGGCTACCCGTTCGCCTGCCTGGAAAGCTCGATCATCAGCGCCACCAGGACGGCCGCGTTCGCGGCGTCGGCGGCCGACCGGCTCAGCCGCGGCCGGCGGCGCCCGACGCGCGTCGGGTTCTTCGGGGTCGGCCTGATCGCCCGCTACCTCCACACCTTCCTGGCCGGCACCGGCTGGTCGTTCGACGAGATCGGCGTGCACGACCTGTCCGCCGACAACGCGGCAGGCTTCCGCGGTTACCTGGAGCAGACGGGCACCACCAGCCGGATCACCGTGCACGACAGCGCCGAGCAGTTGATCCGCTCCAGCGACATGGTGGTCTTCGCCACCGTCGCCGGTCAGCCGCATGTCAGCGACCTGCCGTGGTTCGACCACAATCCGTTGGTGCTACACGTGTCGCTGCGCGACCTCACGCCGGAGATCGTGCTCGCCTCGACCAACATCGTCGACGACATCGAGCACTGCCTCAAGGCCGACACCTCGCCGCATCTAGCCGAACAGCTCACCGGCAACCGGGACTTCCTGCACGGCACGTTGGACGACGTGATCACCGGGCGGGTGACGGTGCCGGCGGACCGGCCGCTGCTGTTCTCACCCTTCGGCCTCGGCGTGCTCGACCTCGCGGTCGGCAAACACGTCTACGACGAGGTGGCCCGCTCCGGCGAATTGCACGTCATCGACGACTTCTTCCACGAGCTGCGCCGGTACGGATGAGCAGCCGAGCGCTCTACTACAGATGAGGAGACCACCGTGCCCGTTATCACCGCTCCCCACGGCTTCAACGAGGACGACCTCTACGTCGACCTTCGGTCCGTTCACCTCGGCCAGCCTGCTCCAATCGCATCTGTCCGGCACCGCGACGTACGGAGGGCGGCCACGACGTGGGGAGCGTGACCGGGTCGGTCCACCTAGCGGGTTGTGAGTGGCTGCAATACGACTACGGCTCTGCGCTGATGGCGCGGGACCAGCCGGGTTCGTTCACCATGTGGCGATACCGGGAGCTGCTGCCCGTTCCCGACGGTCCGGTGCGGTACCCGGTGCCGATCGGCGGCACGCCGCTGCTGCCCGCGCCGGCCCTCAGACAGACGTTGGGCACGCCGCACCTGTGGATCAAAGATGAGACGCGTAACCCGACCGCGTCCAATAAGGACCGTGCCACCGCGCTCGTGATCGAAGACGGGCTGCGGCGCGGGGTGGATACGATCACGACCGCCTCCACCGGCAACGCGGCTGT
The DNA here is from genome assembly GCA_017882785.1 of Frankiaceae bacterium. Lineage (GTDB taxonomy): Bacteria > Actinomycetota > Actinomycetes > JADGOV01 > JADGOV01 > JADGOV01. Next base: position 1,740 of record JADGOV010000207.1, on the reverse strand, counting down.
GGCCACCTCCTTCGGTGCAGCGGCAGCCGGCATGCGGGCCGTCATCTTCGTGTCCACCGACTGCCAGCCGGAGAAGCTCGCGCTCATGACGCAGGCCGGTGCATGGGTCTTCCAGGTGCGCGAAGGCTACGCGGCCGCTGTCGACCTCTCCCGGGCCGCTGCCCGCACGTTCGGCTGGCTCGACCGCAACACCGGCGCCAACCCGTTCACCATCGAGGCGAAGAAGACGGTGGCGTTCGAGGTGTGGGAACAGCTCGGCCGCTGGCTCCCGGACGTGATGTTCGTCCCGGTCGGCGACGGCACCACGTTGGTGGCGCTCTACAAGGGCTTCGCCGAACTCGTCAGCTGTGGCCTCGCCGCGCGACAGCCGCGCCTGATCGGGGTACAGGCCGAGCGGTGCCAGCCGTTGGTGTGGGCCTGGCTCGGTGCGCCCGCCAGGCAGGCGGAGCTGGATCCCGGCGCCACGGTCGCCGACGGCATCGCAGTGGAGCGCCCGGCCATCGGTGACGCCGTGCTGGACGCGGTGCGCCGAGGCGGCGGAGGAATGGTGGCGGTCACCGATGGCGCACTGCTGAGCGCGGTTGCGATGTTGGCTGGCAGGGCCGGCGTGGGTGCCGAACCCGCCGGGGCGGCGGCCCTGGCCGGGCTGGAAAGTGCCGTCGAACGCGGCCTGGCGGACCGGTCGGAAACCGTGGTTCTGCTGGTCACCGGCCGGGAGGTGAAGGCGTCGGGGGCACCGACCTACCCAGGCCGGGTGACGGTCGTCGAAAGGTTCGACGAGGTCGAGCGGGCTCTGGCGGGCGATTGCTGACGGTGCCAGGCCCTGGGTCGTGAGCGCCCGGCGAGGAGGCTGAAGGTGAGCGGAAGTCGAGGCGCGCCTTCGGCTGCCGTACGACCAGCAGCGGCCTCCTCGGCCCGTGGATCGACTACGTCCGCGCGCTGTGCGCCTCCGACGACCGATAGGTGTGGCTCAACCAGTACACCAATCCGGGCGCGCACTACCACCGGCGCCGGCGATCGCTCGCCACTTCCCGCGACTGGACGTGCTGTGTTCGTGGGGCCGGGCGTGCTGGAAGGCGATCCACTCTCCGGCAGCGGGCGCTTGGACGTGCGGACCGGCTAAGGATGGCCCAGCGCTAAGTCTGAGTGTTGGGGCCCACCGCGTTGCTCAGGTCGAGGACTTCCGTTCGGGCGAGCCGACCGTCGCCCGTCGCCCGCCGCCGGGCGCGGCCGCGTGTCAGCCTCTGCTCACCGCCGGTCAGTACGAGGGACGAACCGGTAGGGGTCGCAGTCATCGGGGTCCTCCGGGAGGTGGGCCGCCGGCCCGTGCGCCGACACGGCACGCGGGGGGCGGAGAGAGCCGGGTACGTTCTGTTCACCGTTGACGAGGCGCACGATGCTGCCAACCCGTCGGACGGCTGGAACGCCCCCCGCCAACTGGCTGGAACCGGTCCTGGGGTCCCGCGCGCGGGAGCAGGTGAGCGATCTACTGGTCTCGCGGTGTTCGAACACCGATCGCGACCGCTGCGGGGCTGGGAGGCCGGGATGATTCGAGTCGTCGTCGTGGACGACGAGCTACTGGTCCGTAGCGGGTTCCAGCTGATCCTGAACCTCGCGCCGGACATCGATGTGGTCGCGACCGCCGACGGCCCGCGGGCGCTGGACGTGATCGCCCTGCACCATCCCGACGTCGTGCTGCTGGACATCAGGATGCCCGGCAAGGACGGCCTCAGCATCTTG
>JADGOV010000206.1 GCA_017882785.1 Frankiaceae bacterium | reverse complement strand
GACTACGCAGGTGTCCCGGCACCGGTGGTCGAGGAGGTCGTGCAGCGTTGGGTGCGGTCGTTCGACGATGCCCGCATCACCCTCTACCTGCCGGGTATGGTCGAACGGGCCAGCCGGAACGAGCTTTCCCACCGCGCACGCTAGCAGGGGACGGGCAGGCGCTGCAGGCCGTGCCGTCGGGGACGCCCATTCCCCCGGAGAGCCGACCCCCTACCCGCTCAGGCGGCTCACGTGTTCCACCATGTAACCCTGGGCAGGCGATGGTAACCCTGGGCAGGCAATGGTGGCGTTCGGCTGCAGGGTCAGTCACCGACACCGCCGGGGCTGCCCTAGCCACTTCGACAGGCGATGCCGTGAGTGGTGGGACCGGGCGGCTGGCGTAGACGCCGGCAATCAGGGACCTATGTCCCAGTGAGGCCAGCCTCGGATCGCCCAGGCGGGTGGTTGCGTTGGTCCCGCCGCCGTCCTCCACGTGACCCGAACTCCTCTGGTCAGGGGTGTCTCCTCGTGCCTAACACCATCGCTGACTGACCGTCTGAGTCCGCGTTCCCGCCGCGAGCGCCCAGATGCGCCCCGTGCGTTCGTCGGGAGGACGCGATTGACGCCTTCGCCGCGAACGCGGAGCCAGCCCGCCGCCGTGCACGGCCGGGCGGCCGGCTGACGCGACTGGAACAGCTACCGACCCATCCCTGCATCCGGCCCTTCGCCCTCCGTGAGGAGGGAGTCCGGGGCAGGTGGCAGCGTGTCCCGAAGTAGTAGGTGCGCTACAATCGCTACTGTGGCGTCGCCGATGTCGATCCGTTTCGATGACGATGTGCTTGACCGGCTCCGTCGGCGCGCCCGTAGCGTCCCCGGGGCGACCCCGTCCGGGCTCGTACAGCAGCTCGTCGACGAGGGTCTGCGGATGACTGAGCATCCCGGGATCGTTTTCAAGGACGGTCCGAGTGGGCGACGGGCGGCCCTGGCGCTCGGCCCCGACGTGTGGGAAGTCATCAAGGCCGTGCGCGAAGTCGACGAACGTGATGACGCGGCCATTGAGGCCGTGGCCGAGCTACTCAATCTGCCGCGCCACCGGGTGCTCGTCGCGATCGATTACTACGCGCGGTACCACGAGGAGATCGACCGGCAGATGCAGACGGCTGACGAGGACTCGCTGGCCGCCGAGAAGGCCTGGCAGACCGCCCGCGAGCTCATCGCGTGACGCCACGCCTGCTCCTCGATGAGATGTTCTCTCCAGCGGTCGCCGCCGAGCTGCGGCGGCATGGCCATGACGTCCTCGCCGTGGCCGACGACGCCGAGTTGCGCGGGATGAACGACACCGACCTCTGGGACTACGCCCGGAGCACCGGTCGTCTCCTCGTGACCGAGAACATCAAGGACTTCCGCCCGCTCCTGGTCGTCGCTCTCGACGCCGACCATCCCGGGGCGTTGTTCACCAGTAGTCGGGCCTTCCCGCGCAGCCGCAACTCCCTCGGGGTGCTCATCGAGGCGTTGCACGCCTGGCTGACCACAAACACCGATCAGTCCCGCGAACAATGGCTGCGACCCGCGCGCAGCTAACCCGAAGCCACGTGCGGGTGTGCGGGATGGGAACGCCGAGAAGCCTCCGCCACGGCCACTTCATGCTCCGTAGGTCCCCTCGTTCATGCTTGGCAGCGACGGCGTGGCCCACGGCCGGCTGCTCGGCGGCGAGTTCGTCCCTTCCGGCCGGAGGTGACAACCTGTCGCCGGCGGAGCCGAGGGAACCGGGGACCGCAACGACGCAATGAGACGGCGGGACGCCTGTGAAGGACATCATGCGGGGGGCGCACTTCCGCGCGGTGGATGCCGCACCCGCCCCGCACGCTCTGGTCGCGACCCTGGACGCGGTGGCCGCCCGGGAGGGCGTGCATCGGCTGAAGCGACACGGTCTCGACATGCTCGCCGTGACGGCCGGACAGCGGCTGCTTGACGTCGGCTGCGGGACCGGCGACGACGTGCGCGCCCTGGCCGGCCTGCTCGGGCCGAGCGGCCTTGTGGTCGGGGTGGAGCCCAGCGAGGTCCTCTTGGCGGAGGCGCGGCGCCGAGCGGCGGACAGCCCGTTGCCGCTGCGCTTCGCGGCTGGCGACGCCAGCGACCTACCCTTCCCCGCTTGGAGCTTCCACGCCTGCCGTGCCGAGCGCGTCTTTCAGCACCTGGCGGACCCGCTGCGGGCGCTGACCGAGATGATCCGGGTGACCCGGCCAGGGGGGCGGGTCCTCGTGCTGGACACCGACTGGGGAACCACCGCCGTCAGCGGGGCTGACCGCAGCCTCACCCGGCGGGTCCTCGACGGCTTCGGCGACCACATCACCCAGTCCTGGATCGGGCGCCAGCTCCCCGGACTCTTTCACCGGGCGGCCTAACCCACCTTTGCGTCGCGGCCGAAACCTCCTGGTCCCGGGAGATGCCGGCAGCCATCGACCGGCCGTGCCCGCAGTTAGCCGCCGGTGCCGTCGACCAGTGCGCCATCACCGCAGCCGAGGCGCGCCGCTGGCTCGATGAACTGGCGCAGGCGGCCGCCCACCGCACGTTCCTGTGGGCCACCACCGGGTTCGCGGTCGCGGCGACGACACCAGCGGGCTGAACCAGGCAGCCTGATGATCCTGCACGACGGCGTTCCGGTCAGGCCGTTCGGCCACTCGCCGGGGCGCGTTCACACTGCGCTCGGAGTCGGCAGCCGTCGAAGACAGACCCAATGTGAAGTCCCTTGACACCACCGAGTCTTTACCGATGGGCCGCTGACCCGCGTTCCGCAGTCGAGGGCTGCTTCTGGGCACCTGGTAGGGTGAATCTGCTGGTCAGGGGCTTGGGAGTGGTTGCGAACCCGGAAGTCGCCTAGGCACACGACCTGTGGCGTGTCTGACTCGTGGGCTGGGCTTTCGCCCCTAAGGTCTGGTTCATGTACCTGCCGACGCGGTCGCGGTGGACTGCGGACCGGGTCGGTGGTGCGCCACCTGCAGCTGGCCCGCAACGCGGGCGGGACGCCAC
>JADGOV010000095.1 GCA_017882785.1 Frankiaceae bacterium | reverse complement strand
GAGGATAGACCTCGCGCACCGGGGCCAGGCCCGTGCCGGCAGGCCGGGTGCCCGCCGCCAGCAGCCTGGAGTGCAGCTACTCATGCCTGATAGCCCCTATTGGTGCCGATGGACGTGGGCACCTCTCCCGAGTACCCGGACTGGGGAATGATGTGGAGCAATAGTCAAGATCTGTGGATGAAGATTCCTGGGCTGCTGCCTCGTTCGCGTGGTCGACGTCGGGCATGAGCTCGGAGCACTCGCCTACGGCCCGCTCGACGACTGGCGCAGCCACAGCCCCGACTTCAGCGGTGACACATTCCGCCGCAACCTCGACGTGGTCGCACGGCTCAACGCCTTCGCCGGCCAGCGCGGCATCCCACTCCAGCCGCTCGCGGTGGCGTGGGCCATCAGCAGCCCGGCCGTCAACGTCTCACGGGGACGCCCATGGCCACCCGGCAGGTGACCGCCGGCCACGACGTCACCGTCTGGAACCGCACCATGCGACGGACAACACCTCTGGTGGGCGCGGCAAAGCCGCTCAGCCTGTCGCTCGCCCTGCCGTGTATCGCAACCGTCGACGGGTACCCCAAGCGGGTGAACCCGGCGTTCGAACGTGGCGTGTGGGCGAGGAGACCGAGAGGAGACCGACAGCCGATCTCCCGGCCGGCACCACGGGTGGTGCGAACGAAGCACGCCGTGAGCCGTATTTCCCCGCGGTCGGGGCAGAGGCACACGCGTCCAGAAGCGGCGGGCGGGCCGGCGGGCGGGATGCTGGCAGGACCCGCCACTTAGCATCACCCGGAGGGGGAGAGACCAATGGCGCGGACAGACGAGCCCGTTGCGGTGCTCGGCATCGGAGCGATGGGCCACGGGCTGGCGGCCAGTGCTTTGCGCGCTGGCATCCCGACAACTGTCTGGAACCGCAACCTGGAGGCGGCCCGGGACCTGGCCGGGCTTGGCGCGGAGGTCGCCGGGACCGCCGCCGACGCGGCGCGGCGAGCGGCGATCGTGGTCACGATGGTGACCGACGCCGATGCCGTCATCTCGGTCGCCCGGGACCAGGGATGCTGGCTGCGCTGGTTCCGGACGCGATCTGGGTCCAGATGAGCACGATCGGTGTGGCGGGGATTGACCGCGTCGCGGCCTTGGCCAGTGGTGAGAGTCCGGCCGTGATGCTCCTCGACGCGCCGGTGTCGGGAAGCAAGGATCCGGCGGAACGCGGCGAGCTGACGATCTTCGCATCAGGGCCCGGCGAGGCGCGTTCGCGTGTCGCTCTGCTGTTCGACGCGCTCGGCCAGCGCACGATCTGGGTCGGCGAGGCCGGGGCGGGGACGCGGCTGAAGCTGGTGAACGACACCTGGCTGGCGTTCGCGACGGAAGCGGTTGCCACGTCGGTGGCTCTTGCTCGCCGGCTCGGTCTTGAGACCGGGACAGTGGTGGACGCGCTGGGCGGCGGCCCGCTCGTGTCCACCTGGCAGGCAGCCAAGCTGCAACGGATCGCCGACGGCGAGTTCTCGGCCCAGTTCGCGCTCTCGCTAGCGCTCAAGGACGTGCATCTCGCCCTCCAGGCGGCCGGCGGCGGCCGGTTCGCCGTCCTTGCCTCCTCGCTGACGAATGGCAGCAGGCCGTTGAGCAAGGTCTCGGCGGGCAGGACCTTACCGTCGTGACCCGCGCGCTCGAACAGTAGGGAGGAACGCCATGACCCTGATCGGCTACACGATGATGTGCGAGCAGGCGGGCCCGAAGCAGCTGGTGCGCGACGTCGCCCTCGCCGAGGAAGCCGGCTTCGATTTCGCGGTCATCAGCGACCACTACTTCCCGTGGCTGGAGGCCCAGGGCCACTCCCCGTACGCATGGAGCGTGCTCGGCGCGGCCGCCCAGGTGACCCACCGCATTCCCCTGATGACGTACGTCACCTGCCCGATCCGCCGTTATCACCCCGCCGTCGTCGCGCAGAAGGCGGCGACCATGCAGCTGCTATCCGACGGCCGGTTCACCCTCGGCCTCGGCGCAGGCGAGAATCTCAACGAACACATTGTCGGCGGGCAATGGCCACTCGCGCCCTTGCGCCACGAGATGCTCGGCGAAGCCGTCGAGATCATCAGGGCGCTGTGGGCGGGCGGCACGGTGACCTACCGGGGCAAGCATTTCGATGTCGAATCCGCGAAGGTCTGGGACCTGCCGGACACCGCCCCGCCGATTGGCATCGCGGTATCGGGGCCGGCCAGCTGTCGTCTGGCGGGACGGCACGCCGACGCCATGATCGCCACCGAGCCCGGTGCCGAGCTCGGCCAGATGTTCGATGACGCGGGAGGCTCCGGGAAGCCGCGCATCGGCCAGATCGCGTTGTCATACGACCCGGATCAACGGGTCGCAGTGAGGCGGGCGATGGATCAGTTCCGTTGGTTCACCGGCGGCTGGAGAGTGAACGCCGAGCTGCCGGTTCCGGCCTCGTTCGACGCGGCAGCAAGGACGGTGCGCGAGGAGGACGTGAGTGCGCAGATGCCGTGCGGTCCAGACGTCGAGCGCCACGTCGCCGGGATTCGCGAGTTCGACGCGGCCGGGTTCACGCATGTGGCGCTGGTGCAGATCGGTGCGGACATCCAAGAGCGGTTCATCACGTGGGCAGCGACGGAGTTGCTGCCCACTCTTCGTGCGTCATGACCCGGCCTTTCGACACCTTTCGCGCTGCCCGTCAATGCCTCACTGGCCGAGGGTTCGATGAGCCCAAGCAAGCCGTGAAGCGCACCAGCGAGACTTCCGGCGTTCGGGCAATCCCTGGATCCGCGATCGGGACTCCAGAGCCGGAACGCCCGGCCAAGGCCGGGCTCGCCTATCGTTCAGCGGGCCGTCGTCGAGGTGTTGAACGCCGTCTACGAGGCGGACTTTGGATGCGCTCGCCGTCGGGCTCACCCGCGCGAGTTGACCACGTAGAGCACGTTCCGAACGACGGTTCCCTGCCTGCGGTGTGTGTGATCGTCACCCGGATGCGCCCGGTCGCGCCGGCCGCGATCACGGTCGGCTGGCCGGGTTTGGATTCGCCGATGGTCCGATGCCGACGAGCCACGGGTCCCCGGTGGCGCTGGTGATGGCACGGTCGAATGCCTTGGTCAGCGTCGCGGCCGAGACCACAGCGGTCGCGGCCGCCCGACCCGGGGAACCGGCCGAGGAACGCCGGCACCGCGAACCACAGGCCGTGTGCGACCTCGCAGGTGGCACGGATGTCGCGAGCCGTGGAGAGGAGACTGCCGCCGGCGTTCTTCGCCAGGCGTAACGGCTGCGTTGAGTTCCGGACGGGTCGTGGCGGCCAGGCCAACGAGGCCGTCGACACCGTCCGCCGGGCCGAGGCGCAGCGCGTTCTCCAGACGTCCCGCTGGCGACCGGAGGTTCATGGCAGCCGGAGGAGTCACGACAGCTGCCGCACCCGGATCGTCGCCTTCAGCCCCTCCAGGCCGCGCAGCACCTCGGCGGAATAGTCGCAGCTGATGTCGGTCAGGACGTAACCGACATCGCCACGGGTACGGAGCAGCTGACCTTCGACGTTTGCATCGTGGTTGGCCAGTATCCCGTTGATCGAGGCCAGCACGCCAGGCACATTGTGGTGCACGTGCAGGAGCCGGTGCGCGCCCGGGTGGGGTGCCAGCGCGAGGGCGGGCAGGTTCACGCTGAGCGTGGTCGCCCCTTCGACCAGGAAGTCGCTGAGCTTGGTGCCGACGAACCGGCCGATGCCCTGCTGCGCCTCTTCGGTGGAGCCGCCGATGTGTGGCGTGAGGATCACATTGGGAAGGCCACGCAACTGTGAGACGAACTCTTCGTCCCGGCTTTTCGGCTCGTTCGGGAAGACGTCGACCGCCGCGCCCGCCAGGTGGCCGGATTCGATGTGCCGCCGCAGCGCGGCATGGTCGACGACGAAGCCGCGAGACAGGTTGAGGAAGAGGCCACCCAGCCTCATCCGGGCGAACTCGGGTTCGCCGAACAGCCCGACGTTCCCCCGCCGGCCGTCCACGTGCAGCGTGACAACGTCAACCGACTCCAGCAGCTCGGCCATCGTCGCACACGGTCGGGCGTTCCCCAGAGCAAGCTTGTCGGCGACGTCGTAGAAGAACACCGTCATCCCGAGGTTCTCGGCGAGGACGGACAGCTGGGTGCCGATGTTGCCGTAGCCGATGATGCCCAGGCGCTGGCCACGCAGTTCGTGGCTGCCGTCGGCGGACTTGTCCCAGATGCCCGCGTGCATGTCCGCGTTCTTGTTGGTGAGCCTGCGGGTCAACGCGATGATCTCGGCTACCGCGACTTCGACGACGCTGCGGGTGTTCGAGAAGGGCGCGTTGAAGACGGCAATCCCACGGCGGGACGCCGACGCCAAGTCGATCTGGTTGGTCCCGATGCAGAACGCGCCGATCGCCAACAGGCTGTCGGCAGCGTCGAGGACGCGGTCGGTCACCTCGGTCTTTGACCGGATCCCGAGTATCGCGAAGCCGCGTACCCGTGTCGCAAGCTCATCAGGGTCCAGCGCGCCGTCCACCCGCTCGGCGTGAACGCCCACCTTCGACAGGGCCGCGATCGCGTCGGGATGGATGTTCTCCAGCAACAGCGCACGTTCTCGCGCCGCAGCGCCCGGCACCTCGGCCACGGCCGACCCTTCCTTTCCTAGGCTAACCGTAGGCTAACCGCGATTACGGGTGAGGCTCTTGGTGCGGGCCAATGTTTCGGCGTTCTGTAGAACCGGCGGCGCCGTCCGCCAGGCACAGCAATACGGTCAACGCGCCGTCAGCGGGGGCGACCGCGGCTCTCGCGGTGACGCCCCGCAGCGACTGCCGCAGATCACCGGACAGCGCCTCCATTGTCGACTCCCAGGGTGCTCACACGCTGGCCGCAACGTGGGTGTGCCGTTCAGGGCAGACATGCACGACGCTGCCGGCGGTTACACCGAGGCGGGCAGCGGTGCTCCTGGTTACCTGAACCCACGCGTCCGCGCCGCCGTCCACCAGGAGTTCGACGCGTACCTCGAATCCCAGCCGGATGACGCGCAGCACAATGGCCGGCACGGTGTCCACGGTGGGCTGGGGGAACATCTCCAGGTCGTGCGGACGGATCAACTCCCCGCCGATCGTGGTGACCGGGCCAAGGAAGCTCATCACGAAGTCGTTGGCCGGCCGCTCGTACAGCTCATCGGGCTGCCCACTCTGCTCCACCCGCCCGTTCGCCAGGACGACGATGCTGTCGGCGACCTCCATCGCCTCCTCCTGGTCGTGCGTCACGAACACGGTCGTCACGTGCACCTCATCGTGCAGCCGCCGCAACCAGGTCCGTAGTTCCTTGCGAACCTGAGCGTCAAGAGCACCGAAAGGCTCATCGAGTAGCAGCACCTTGGGCTCCACGGCCAACGCCCGAGCCAGTGCCATCCGCTGCCGCTGGCCGCCGGAGAGCTGTGCGGGGTACCGGTGGGCCATCGAATCCAGGTGCACCAGCTCGAGAAGCTCGGTGACCCGGCGCCGGATCTGGCCCTTCGACGTCTTACGGATCTCCAGTCCGAAGGCAACGTTGCGGTAGACGGTCATGTGTTTGAACGCGGCGTAATTCTGGAACACGAAGCCGACGTTCCGGCGCTGCGGCGACAGCGCCGTCACGTCCGCACCTTCGATGCAGATGGTGCCGCTGTCCGGCGTCTCCAGGCCGGCGATGATCCGCAACAGGGTCGACTTGCCACCCCCGCTTGGGCCGATCACCGCGACCAACGCACCGGTCGGTATGTCCACCGACACGTCGTTCAAGGCGACGAAGTCCCCGTAACGCTTGTTGATGTTCGTAGCGCGGATGGCCATCAGGCACTGTCCTCGGGTCGGAGACGTTGGATGAACGGCAGGATCACGACAGCGACCAAGACCAGCGCGAAGGTCATCGAGTAAGCGGCCGCATGATCTTCTGCAGGGGCCGGCGCAGGCGACCTTGAACTGTCGCTGCAGCCGGCGGCCGTCAGCCAGCCGACCGGGACCAGCGCGACTGCTGCCTTGGCATGAGTGTGCATGCGGTGTCTTCCTTCTCCGATACGGAAGAAGGGAACGGCCCTGAAAAGGGGCTCCCCAATACCCCGAAGCGGCGGGCTTTGCGGGCAATCTCTCTTATCTACCACATCAGTAGACAATACTGTACGGTAGCTGAGCCGTCACAGATCCCACAATTCCCTGCCTCCGGGAGATCCGGCTGGGATCTGATGAGGGCCTTTGCGGGGTGGATCGCGGTCGCGGGAAGTGGGGTAACGGGGGCTGCTGATGATTGCCAGGATCGTGACCGGGACACCATGACGGCCCGCCGACCCAAGGGCGCGGCGCCGAACTTCGAGCAGCAGTTGGCGAACGACCGCACCCTGCTTGCCTGGGTCCGGACCGCGATCACCCTCGCCGCGTTCGGTTACGTCGTCGCCCGGTTCGGGCTGTTCCTTCGCCAACTCGGCGGACAGACCGATGTCCGGACCGGCGACGCCTCACGCGTCATCGGCGTCGGTCTGGCTTGTCTCGGCGCGGTCGTCATGGTCTTCGGGCTCGTCCAGCACTGGTGTGTCGGACGGGTCCTGGCCCGTGACGGCGACCTGTCCGCTGGCCCCCGCCGGCCAACGTTCGTCACGGCCCTGGGGTGCTTGACCGCGATCCTCGTGCTCGCGGTCTACCTCGGCACCGAGGTGCGCTGAGGGACCCACGTTGCCGTCCGCTCCGATTTCCCAGGGTCGGTCACGCGGATCCTCGGGTGCATCAGCGGCCCCACGACCACCGACCAGACAAAGGTGCACCAGTGAACTCGCGGCGCGGCCGCTTTACCGTGCGCGCGGCGCGGGCGGGTCGTGGTCGGTCAGGGCCTGCAGCGCGGCGGAGAGAGTCAGCGCGAGGAACGCCGCCCACATCCACACCTCGTTCGCGGCCGCGAAGCCAGATCCAGAGGGTACGGGTAAGATGCCGCAGCGCTATCCCGAGCTTGCTGTCCTTGATCCGCTCTTCGACCCAGGCCCGGGCGCGGGACCAGGCCTCGATCGCCGCTGCGGGGCCTGTGGTTGGTCGCGATCAGGTTGTAGGCGTAGGCGTGGCTGCTTTACCCGCGCAGAGCCAGGGCCAGCTGCGCGGGGTCGAGCTGCGCCGCCGCCGAAGCCCGATGATGGGTGGAGTGGAGGTGCTGGCGGCCTTCACGTCACCGGCGCACGATCATACGGGTGCGACGGGCATCATCGTTGGCTGACCCGGATCTGATGGGGAGGCTTCTCATTGACCGGCACGGCGCCGTTCGGCCCGTGTGTGATCAGTCCAGCGCGTCGCGCGTTGGAGTAGTCGTCGTCGATGAGGACGACCTGGTGATCGGCCTCGAGCAGGCTGGCGGCGATCGCCGCCCGGTAACCGGCTTGGCAGTGCACCCACACCTCGGTTGGCGGTACGGGTATCTCCCCAAGGCGTTCGAGCAGCTCGTGCAACGGCACGTGCAGGGCGGCGGTGAGGTGCGACTCGAGCCACTCTTCGTGGTGGCGGACGTCGAGCACCGCGATCTGCCGTTGTTCCTCCCGTGCAACCGCGAGCGCGGCGAAGTCCGCCACGCGGTAGGACCGCAGCGGGTGCCCACCGGCCCAGGTGTCGGGATCGCCGGTGGCCATCGCCGAAGGTCGGTCTATGCCGATGTGGACCAGCTCCCGCTGTGCCTTGGCGATCTGCTCGGCGGTATCACCCAGCAGGGTGAGCGGCGTACCCCATGGCAGTAGCCAGCCGAGGTAGCTGGACATGGTCGCGGCGATCCCGAAGTTGACCGTGCCCGGCAGGTGCCGGCGGGCAAACGCGCCACGTGCCCGGAGGTCCACGACCCAGTTGCCCGCGTCAAGACGACGTCTCAGCTCTGCGGCGTCGGCGACAGCTGGCGGCGTCAGATCGACCTCCCCTGGACCAGCACGGTTGATCGGGGCCATGTGCGCGAAGTACGCCGGGTACGCGGTGAGCCCGGCTAGCAGGTTGTGAACGTAGTCGGCCTCATCCAGCGTCAGAGCCGGGTTGACCTTATGCTCAGCGGCCAGCGTCGATGAGTTCGACCGAGCCTGGCTGGCCGAGCAGAAACTCCCAAACCCGTGGGTCGGGTACAGCGCTGTCTGGGATGGGACTTCGCTGACGAGCCGATGCGCGGACCGGTACTGCGCGCGGGCTAGCTCGGGCGTCGCCTCCGGCCCGAACAGGTCGGGACGCCCCGTCGAGCCGTAGAGCAGCGAACCGCCGGTGAACACCCCCATGGCCTCCTGGCCCACCATGACGATGTAGGAAAGGTGGCTGAATGTGTGACCTGGCGTGTGCAGTGCCCGCACGGTCAGGCCTCCGGTCTCCACGATCTCGCCGTCGCGGATGCCGACGTGGTCGAACGCGACGTCCTCCTCGGCGGACAGCACATAGTCGGCCACGGTGGCCCGGGCGAGGTCCAGCCCTCCGCTGACGTAGTCGTTGTGCACGTGGGTCTCGAATACGTGGGTGATCCGAACGCGTGCGCGCCGGGCCTGGTCGAGGACGCGATCAATATCGCGGGGCGGATCGATGACCACCGCGACGTGCCCGTCGTGCACGAGGTAGCCGCGGTTTCCCAGGCTCTGAGTCTCGATCATGTGGACCACTGCGCGCATGTACGACGTCTCCTTCCTCGGCGGCGGGTGCTCTAGTGAGCGCGGACGTCCGCAAGCAGTTCGGCGGCGACGGTGGCCGCTTGACATCGGATCTCGGGTACCGCGGTCGACTCCCATAGGGCGCCGCGCCGGGCCGGTCCCACAGCCCAAAGCCCGGCGGTGGGCTCTCCCGTCCCGTCCCGCAGGGCGCCCGACGGGTGGGTGTCGAGGCCGAGCCTCAGCGGGTCGGCTCGTGCCAGCCCCGCGGCGAACAGCTGATCTAGCAGCGGGTCGCCCAGCGTCGCCAGGTCCGTCCGTGGCCCGGTGCAGTTCACGACGTGGCCGAATCCATGCCACAATCCGGCGACCCGCACAACGACCCGGCCGGGGGCGGCTTGGGCGTCCTCAACGCTGCCCTTGCGAAGAGTGAGGCGCCCGTGTGCACGCAGTCGCTGGAACTCCACGCCGACCTCGGGTGCCATGCGGTGCCGCAGGACGTCCCAGCTGCGGGCGTAGCAGCGCAGGAACTCCGCCTGGTCCCCCGCGGAAAGCCGCCGCCACACCTGGGACGTGAGCGGACGCAGGGAGTCGACGGCGGCCGGCCAACTGCCCAGCTCGGCTGCCTGCGCCTGCAGCGCGGCCACCACCTGCGTCAGCCGCAGTGGTCCCGCGGGAAGAACCGGCGGGCAAGGCCGGGAGGCTGGGCTCGGCTCGTGAATCCTCGGCAGCAGCCCGCTTCGGGAGACGGCCACCAGGGCGCCGGTATCGGACAGTGCGGCCGCGCTGAGCGCAATATCGACCATGGTCAACCCACTGCCGACCAGGAGCACCGGCGCTCCGTCGCGGAGCGGTGTGAGCGCTGCGGGAAGCCACGGGTCGGCGATGAGACGCCCCGACGCCAGCAGCGCCGGCGGCGCCCAATCGACGGACGGCGCAGCATTGCCGATCGCGAGCACGACGGCATCGACCATGAGGTGACGCTGATTGCCCAACGTCACGCGGAACCTGCCGGCGACGCGATTGACCGCTTGGGCCGTCGCGTGGAGCCGTTGCAAGGCCCCGGCGGGCCGGCCGGCCGCCGAGGTGGTCAGCGTGGCGGCAAGGTACTCGCCGTAGAGGGCGCGCGGGAGGTAGTCCGCGGGCCTGACTTCGGAGTTGCGCCCGGCGGCCCAGCGCAGGAAATGGTCCGGGTCGCCCGGCAACGCGCTCATCTGGCCGGCGCAGACGTTGAGCCGGTGCCGCGGGTCGGACGTGCTGTAGGCGACACCACGACCGGTGTCGGCCGCCGGGTCGATCAGCCAGACCACGGCATCACCGCCGAGGAGATGCATCGCGGTCAGGGTGCCGCTGGCGCCGGCGCCGATCACGGCGACCGTCGGTCGGGCGCGTCCGGTCGGGCCAGACGTGGGGCTGCTGTCGCGGCGCGCCGTACCGGTCGCGACCTGCGCCCCCACGGTGCGAACAGCCAGCGGCGTCATCGACTACGGACGTCGCTGCTCGGACAGCCGGTCAGCGGGTATACGGGCAGACCCGTTGGGCCGGTCCGCCCGAGAACTCAGCGACTCCGATGGCTCCGAGAGCATGGTCGCTCCCCTCCTGTCGGCCCGGCGACGGTGCCACGTCACGCCCGTTCTCGAAGGTGGCCGGCCATTGTCGATTTACCCGGTCGGACTCATAGAGTAGCCTCGCGACTACGTCTGTGTGACGGCATCAAGCAAATTGTGCGGAGACTCTGCGCAGCGTCGCTCGGGTCTCTGTGATCGCGTCCCAAGATCGCATTCCCAAGGTCGGTCTTGGTCGACCCTCCCGGCGCGGCTTGCCCGCCCGCCGGCCCGCGAGAGCATCGCCAGGACTGCACACGAGCGCAGGCGCGGTCCCCCCTGGCGCCAGCAGGTGGCCCGTCATGCCGAGCTGCGCGCCGCGCCGTGTGGCTGGGGCTGTCGGTGTCGGCGGGAGGTAGGTCCGGCCCGGGTCGGCTCAG
>JADGOV010000205.1 GCA_017882785.1 Frankiaceae bacterium | reverse complement strand
TGTCCTGCCGCCGTTCTTCGACGCCGCAATCGGCGCGGCCATCACCGTGCAGATCGCCACCACGGCGCTGGGTCTTGCCGACATCGGCCGCTGGGCGGGGTGGCTGCTGCCGGCGGGCGTGGTGGTGTTCGTGCTGGTCGCGGGCATCGAATTGGCCCGTTTCCGGCGGGTGAACGGGGTGTGGCTGGGCGGGTTCGCCGGCCGTGTGGTCGACGGCACCGCGGCCGCCGCGGCGACGTCCTATGTGCTGTCCCTCGGCGCGGCGGGGTGGGCGGCGTTCGCACAGGCATGGTGGCTGGTGGCGTTCTGCGCGGCCGCCGGCGGGGTGGCCCACGCGTACAGCGGTCGCCGGCGGCTACGGACCTACCGGACCGAGCCGGCGGCACACGGCCGGGGGGAATCGGCCGCGGTGCTGGCCGTCCTGGCGATCCTCGCGGGCGGCGGCCTGCTGCTGGCGGTCGGGCGTTGACGCCCGAGCTGGACGTGAGCATCCAACCGCCGGCGCGGCTGAAATTGATGACGACGCTGACCGCGGTGTCCGAGGCGGAGTTCGCCACGCTCCGCGACACCCTCGGAGTCAGTGACTCGGTGCTGTCCAAACATGTGGCGGCGCTGGTGGCCGTCGGCTACGTCAACAGCCGCAAAGGCATCCACGCCGGCCGCCGCACCACCTGGATCTCCCTGACCGCGGCCGGCCGCACAGCACTGAGCACGCACGTCGCCGCGCTGCGGGAACTCATCGCCGGCGTGGAGTAGGTGTCGCTGGCGGTGTGGCCATCATCCGGAGGAAAGTCGGTGCCGGGTCTGGTCGACCTCGAGCCCGCCGCACCCGGTGGATACCGTGGTCGAGGCGCCCGTCCGCTTCGAGGTGCCTGCTCAACGGGATTGATCCCCGAACCGGGAGCCCCCAACGACAAGTGGTTGTGACAAGGTCCTGCCAGCCACACTCGCATGATGGCCGCGGTTGTCGAGGGTTACCAGCTTGTCTGTGCAGGTCAGGCCCTCCTTCGAGCCGAGCTGCGAACGGTGCTCGGCGTCGGTGGCTGATCGGGCAGTGTGTACGCGCGGGGCCAGCTCGACCTCGCACGTTTCGTTACACATTCGGTTTCGTTACTATCCGAGGAACGGCTGCTGTTCGGGACGGATCGGGATGGTCTCGGCGGCCAGCTCGCGGCCCGCGGGCGTGGCAGTCGTTACGTTACAGTCGCCGGACATTTCGTTACGGTTTGGGCGGAGTGAGGATGAAACGATCGGACGGCGCGAAGGCGTGGTCGACGGTGCTGTCCGAACTCGCGCAGGTCAGGGTCGCGGTGGAGTGGGAGCGGCCGACGTGGCGGGTGTCCTGGCAGGACGGCCCGACCCGGGAGGCACTGATGAGTCGGGCGGCCGCGTTGGGCGGGTATCGGGTGGGGGCGCCGCTGCCGTTCGAGGATCTGCGGTTCGCCCGCAGCGACTCGGCGGTGGCGGCCGCGTTGGCGTGGTTGGCGCGGGGGAGCCCGGAGTCGCCGGTGGCGGCCCGGGCGGCGATCGCTGAGGTCGAGGCCTTCTGCGCGGACACCGGCTACCCGCAGACCCGGTTCGACGCGGGCACCCTGGCGGCCGCCGACCTGCTGCGCCGGGTGGGCCAGGGCGACATCGCGGAAATGGGTGCGCTGCTCGCGCAGGCCGCGCCGCCGGTCCCGGCGTCCGTCATGCTCGCCGCCGGTCCGGCGCTGACCGGTCGGGTGGTCACCTACCACTGGCCCGTGGGCGGCCCGCCTGAGGAGCTGCTCGGGCCGTCCGGTCGCCGTGCTGAGCTTGGGGCGGCCAGCGCCCGTCCCGGTACTTGTCTCCGATGCGGCAAACCGTTGACCACCGGTGGTTCTCGGGGTGGCCGGCCGGCCAAGTACTGCAGCGGCGCCTGCCGAACGGCGGCGCATCGCGCACGGCACCGCACAACATCGCAGACTCCGACGCGTTGACCCTGTCGCCGGGGGCGGGCCATGAGCATTCGTCGACGGGGTGGGGGCGGCGGCGCCGCGGCGGGCCTGCCCCGATCCGCGGGCGGTGCGGCGCCCGGTCACCGGGCAGGGCCCACGGTCGGGGCGGTCGTCCGGGTGCTGGCGGGGTCGGTCGCCGTCCTCGTGTGTCTCACCCTGGCGGTGGTCCCGACCGCGTCGGCCCAGCCGGCGGTGTCCTCGACGGGTATGTCCTCGGCGGCCCTGCCACCGTGGCCGGTGCTCCGCCAGGGCAGCAACAGCTCGTGGCCACCGGTCACGGTCCGGTCGTTGCAGTACCTGCTCAACGCCCGCGGCGCGCGGCTGGACGTGGACGGCATCTTGGGCCCCCGGACCGACGCCGCGGTGCGCGTGTTCCAGCAAGCGCACGGACTGGTGGTCGACGGGATCGTCGGCCAACGCACCTGGTCATCGGTGATCCTCACGGTGCAGCGTGGCAACGTGGGACCGGCGGTGCGGGCCGTGCAGGACCAGGCCAACTTCCGCAACCTGCGGGGCGAAGGACCGCCGACCCTGCAGATCGACGTGGTGTTCGGGGCCGACACCGACACCTGGGTGCGCGGCTACCAATCGGCCGTCGCCGTCGACGTCCCCGGTTTCCCGGTCGACGGCATCGTCGGACCGTTGACCTGGCAGGCCTTGGTCACGGAGACCCTGTCCGGCTGAGCACCGCAGTCTCCGACTCACGGGACGCGACATCCCCTTGAGTCGGCTGGGTGTTTGTACCGCCGGCTGGGGAAGCCATGCCGAAGTTGTTGTCGCGGGGTGGTAGTACTGCCTCGAAGGAATCCGCTGGGGGAGCCCAAATGGGTCGAATATCGCTGGTGGTTGCCGCGTTGGCCTGTGGACAAAGCGTGCGCTGGCCAGCTCGGGGTTCACCCGGGTTATTGGCTGGATCGGCTGCCGGGGTGGCCCTACCTTTAAGCCGAACTTACGTCCGTGTGTCGCATGAATCCATGCCCTGACCTGGGGAAACGCTCTCAGAGACGGTCCGGATGTAGACAGAACGTTTCGCCTGGCTCATTCCTGAGGTAGGTG
>JADGOV010000035.1 GCA_017882785.1 Frankiaceae bacterium | reverse complement strand
GGACTGGTGGAGCAGCTGCACCGGAGGCAACACCAGCCTCGCCGCCGCCGACCCCCTGTGGGTGGCCCGCTATGCCAGCAGCCCGGGTGCACTGCCCGCGGGCTGGCGCGCGTGGCGGATCTGGCAGTACGCCTCCTCGGGTCGGCTACCCGGCGACCAGGACACCTTCAATGGCTCGATCACCACCCTGCGCGGCTTCGCGCGTGGCCGTTAGGAGATCTGCGAGGCGTTTGGCCGGCCGCCGGCCGGGAGCTGGCCGGCTCGCGCGCCACCCCGCCGCGCGCACAGCCACGGCCTCAAGCTCGGCTAGCGCCACGAGCTCCACCTGAACCGGGAATAGTCCGCCGCGGGGGTCGCCGCATCGCCGCTCCTGTAGGCAGTACGACCGTGTCGATGTCCGTGATCGGGCCGACCGCTCCCCGTGACTGACCGCCAGTGGGGAGAGCCCCCCGCCGTTGACGGCGAGCCCACCGCAGGGGGCGGTTTCGACAGCAGCGTGTGTCACCAGCGGTCGCGCGAAGGACCGAGGCTAGGCGGACAGCGCGTTGCCGAGCGAGTGGGCGGCCATGATCTTCGGGGCGCCCTTCTCGTAGAAGACGTCGAGTTCGGTGATGGTGAAGCCGGCGCTTGTCAGCAGGTCGACGACCGGCCTCGTGAGGTGGCACCCGCCGAAGACCCGCTTCTGCACCGGCTCGACGCGTCGTTGCCAGCTGCGCACCCCTTCGTCCGGGGCCAGCCCGTGCTCGATGAAGTGCAGGGTTCCACCGGGCTTGAGGACGCGTCGCAGCTCGCGCAGGGCGACGGCGACGTCGGGGATGGTGCACAGCGTCCAGGTGGACAGGGCGGCGTCATAGCTGTCATCCGCGAACGGCAATGCCTGGCCGTCCAGGCCTGAGCGCTGCACCGGCACGCGCGACGCCCTGAGGCGCTTCTCGGCCAGCTGCCAGCTGACGTCGGCGGGCTCGACCGCGGCAACCCCGGTGACGGCCGCCGGGTAGAAGGGGACGTTGAGTCCCGAGCCGAAACCGATCTCGACAACCTCGCCCGAAAGACCCTCGCAGACCCGGCGGCGCAGCGGCTCGACGGACTTCGTAGCGCAGGCAACATTGAGCAGCCGCGGAAGGACCCGTTCACCGTAGAACCCCATGCCTGTCTCCTTTCCGGCGACGATAACCCTTCCGTACTGTCTCAACGGCCAGGTCCACGGGTGAACGAGTGCTGACTCAGGACGCCGACGCGGCCCGCCGTTCCGCTTCGGAGATCGCCCAGGCGGCGTTGACGAGGCCGATGTGGCTGAAGGCCTGCGGGAAGTTGCCGAGCAGTTCCCCGGTGTCCGGGTCGACCTCTTCGGCGAGCAGTCCCACGTCGTTGACGTAGGCGATGGCCCGTTCGAAGGCGGCGCGGGCCTTCCCGATCCGCCCGGCCATCGCCTGGGCCTGCGCCAGCCAGAAGGTGCAGAGCAGGAACGTGCCCTCCTCACCGGCGAGCCCGTCGACGCCCTCTGCGGCGTCGTAGCGGTAGACCAGACCACGTCCGTCGGTGAGCCGGGCCTCGATCGCGTCGATGGTGGCGAGCATCCGTGGATCGTCGGCCGGTAGGAACCCTACGATCGGCAGCATGAGATTCGACGCGTCGAGTTCGGCGGAGCCGAAGGACTGGGTGTAGGCCCCGGCCTGCTCACTCCACCCCCGCTCGATGACGGTGGCCCGGATCTCCTCCCGGGTCCGCTTCCACCCGTCGATCTTGTCGCTGGCGTCGATGCGGTCGGCCAGGGTTATCGCCCGGTCCAGGGCGACCCAGCACATCACCTTCGAGTAGAGGAAGTGTTTCGCCTCGCCCCGGACCTCCCAGATGCCCTGGTCCGCTTCACGCCAGCGCATCGCCGCGGCGTCGGCCACCGCCACAAGGAACCGTCGGGTGTCCTCATCGAGCATGTGGAGCTGGTCGACGAGGCGGGCCGCTGCGGACATCAGCTCGCCGTAGACGTCGACCTGCTGCTGGCTCCAGGCGCCGTTGCCGACCCGGACCGGCCGGCTGTTCCGCCAGCCGCGGAGGTGGCCGAGCTCACGTTCGGACAGGTCGTGCTCTGCTCCCACGCCGAACATGATCTGCAGCGGGGCGCCGAGGTCGACGAGGGATGCTGCGGCGGCCGTGGTCAGGAAGGCGAAGAAGTCGGCCGCCTCATCCGGGCAGGCGGCGACCCACAACGCCTCCATCGTCAGGCTGGCATCCCGTACCCAGCTGTATCGGTAGTCCCAGTTCCGCTCGCCGCCGACCCCCTCGGGCAGCGACGTCGTCGCCGCGGCCACGATCGCCCCGGTCGGCCGGAAGGTCAGCGCCTGCAGTACGCGTCCACTCTGGTGCACAAGGTCCCGCCACGGCCCGTCGTAGCTCTGATGCAGTTCGCCCCAGGACCGCCAGGCGGCCACGGTCGCGTCCAGCCGCAGGCGCAGCTCCTCCTGCGTCCAGATCCGGGCCGGTTGCTCCCCGATCGTCGACCGGTGCAGACCGAAGAGCTGGCTCTCGCCCGCGGTCAGCGTGCTCCGTCCGATGGCCGACCCGCCCTGCCTCTGCAGCCGGACGGGACTTGACAAGACGAGCCATTCGGCGCCGCCGCGGGCGCTCACGCCGCCGTCGACGTGGGAGAGCAGGGGGCGGATCAGGCCGTACTCGGGCCGCGGCGCGTACTCGACGTCGACCTCGACCGTGCCCTGCATGCAGGCCACCTGGCGGATGAGCAGGTGCGGCGCGCCGCGGCCGAGGGCGTGCCCGGTGTTCTCCGCGCCGACGGCCAGCGCGTCGGTGAGGACCAGCGTGCCGGTCGAGGTCCGGAACGTGGTCTCCAGCACCATCGTCCCCGGCAGGTAGCGACGGGTCGAGGCCGCATCACCGGCCGGTCGGATCGACCAGTGACCCGCGTCGTCATCGAGCAGGCGAGCGAAGAGAGCCGGGCTGTCGAAGCGCGGAAAGGACAGCCAGTCGACGGATCCGTCCGTCGTGACCAGTGCCGCCGAGTGGCAATCCGACAACAGCGCGTGATCGGCGATCGGAATGGAGCTCATTCGGATGTTCCCTTCGCGGTGAGATGCGTCCTCTCGACGACAGGTAGTCCCGGTGGCCGCACCTGCGTTACGTGCCCGGCGTACGGGCCGATGCTGCGACGCGGGCCACCGGGGGGCAGCAGGCCGAGCAGCGCCGGCACAGCGGCGCCGACCGCCAATACTGCTACCCGGGCCGGCCCCGCGGCAGGCCCAGGGCCAGGTCAGAACCCGGGCGCTGGATCCTGGCGATCCCGGAAGGGATGGGGTCGATACAGTCCGTCGGAGGCTCGGGGGGTCCGGGTACCGACGGTGGTTGGGGGACGTGATGTCGTTGCGGGATCTCGTGTCGGCCGAATCGCGGGTGCGGGTGGTAGCCGCGGTCGCCGTGGGGGTAGGGATGGCGCTGGCCTTGCTGACCCGAGGCCGGCAGGTGATGTACCAGCGCGGACTGGGGCATCGCGGCAGCGGTACGGCGCCGGTCAGCGGGCGGCCTTCCTGGAGCCGGCGGGCGGAGCGCTGATCACGCTGGGGAATGCCAGCGGCAGCCCCCGATAGGGTGGTTGCGCCGGCAGGACGCTGACCGAGAGGCCAGACCCACCGGCGGCGTGCGTGGGGATGGCAGTCTCGACCTGGAGAGGGGGTGGATTGTGCGAACCGATGAACTCATGAGTTCCCCGGCGGTCGCAGTGTCACCGGAGATGTCGATCAAGCAGGCGGCCGCGGTCCTCGTGGCGAACGACGTCACCGCCGCACCGGTCCTCGACGGGGCGGGGGACCTCGTGGGCATCGTCAGTGAAGCGGACCTGTTGGTGCACGAGACGCCGCACGACCCGCGCGCGCACTTGCGCCTGCTGCCCGATGACCCGGTGCCCCCACCGCGCCGGGTCAGCGACGTCATGAGCACGGACGTGACCACGGTGTCGGAGGGGGCCGACGCCTCGGACGCAGTGGCGATCATGCTGGACCTGCGGGTGAAGAGTGTCCCGGTATTGGCCGGGGGCCGCGTGGTCGGCGTGATCAGTCAGCGGGACCTGCTCCGTGCGCTGGCGCGTGACGACGCGGAGATTCGCGGCGATGTGGAGGAGCGGTTGAGGCAGAACGTCGAGGAGCCCGAGAGCTACCGGGTCACGGTCCGGGAGGGCCTGGTGACGGTGACCGGGCACAATCAGCGGGGCGCTACGGCGTTGGTCCGGACCGTGCCGGGGGTGATCCGGGTGATGTGGCGGGATGCTCGGTGACGCGTTCGGCACTGTAAGGGCCGGGCAGGGCGTGAGTCGACAAGCATGGACCTGAGGACAGGCGAGAAGGAGCGGACCGTTGCCCGATGAGACCAGCGATACGTGGGATGAGCCGGGCGACGACGGTGTACTCGACGACGCCGACACACTCGCCAGTGATGACCTGACCCACGATCCGCTCGATGACGCCGTTGAGATCGACGAGAACTACTCGGCGGGCGAGGGTTGGGGGACAACAGAAGCAGAAGCCCGACAGGGTGAGTCGCTCGACATGCTGCTGTCCGAGGAAGAGCCGGATCTGGACCTCGAGTCTGCGGACCCGAGTTCCCTGCGCGCCGACCCGTATGCTCCCCCGGACGAGGAGGCGGGTCGGCTGATCCCGGAGGACGGGGGAGTCGGTCCGGACCGCGCAGCAGATGACGTGGAGGCTGTCGCAACGGCGGATCCCGGCGGCCGTACCGCCGAGGAGACCGCGATGCACATTCGCGACGAACACCGCTGACGGCCCCCCAGCGTGGCCTCGCACCGTCGTAGGGAGATCAGCTGGCGGCCTCGAGCAGTTCGGACAGCCCGTCGTCGACGCCTCCGCGCAGCACGTCGAGGTCGGCGGTGGTGTCGTAGTCGCCGGTGAACCCGAAGTGCAGCGCGTCGAGGTAGGAGATGACAGCTACACCTATCCGCACCTGCCAGCCGAGTGGCACGTACGGGTACAGGTGCAGCATCGGCCGGCCCAGGGCGTAGAGCTGCAAAGGCGGGCCCGGCAGATTGGTGATCACCGTGGCGATGCTGTGCTGGGGCAGCTTCGTGGCGATCCGCAGCGCGGGGGCCAGCAGCAGCGGCGGCGCGAGACCGGACAGGCCGACGAGGTCATCGCCGGCGGCGGCCTGCGCGGAGTCCTTCAGGTGCGCGACCTGGGCGCTGATAACGTGCAGGCGCTGGACCGGGTCGCCGGTGCCGACGGGCAACTCGGCGAACATCGCCGTCACCTGGTTGCTGTATCCGGACTCCTCCGGGCGGCGGATCGACACCGGCACCACGGACCGCAGCCGCACCCCGTCCACCGGCTCACCGCGGGAGAGCAGCAGGTCCCGCAAGCCGCGGGTGACGAGGGAGAGCACGACGTCGTTCACCGTGCCGCCGAAGGCGCGCCGGACCGTCCGCACGTCCCCGATCGGGGCCCGTGACCAGCACCATCGCCGGTGCGGCCCGATCGGCCCGTTCAGCGACGTGGCGCTGGCCGGGCGGCCGAGCCCGGCCAGCGACGCCGCCCCTCTTGCGGTCGCGCCGATCCGGCTCGTGGCCTGCCGGGGGTGGGTCAGCGCGGTGGCCGCCCAACGCAGCGACTCCGCGGAACTCGCCACATGGCTGCCGACGGCGTCGGCGACCAGCCGCCGACTCGACGGCTCCGGCCTGCACTGCCAACCCTCGGCCGGCGGGCGGGAGCTGTCCGGCTCGCGGTCGAGGATCAGGGTGGTCATGTCTATGCCCGCGAGGCCGTCGACCATGCTGTGGTGGATCTTGTTGATCTGCGCCCAGGCGCCCTCGGCCAGCCCTTCGACCACCCACAGCTCCCACAGCGGCTTCGTCCGGTCCAGCTGCTGGGACATGATCCGGCCGACGAGCAGGCGCAGCTGGTCGTCGTCGCCGGGCGCAGGCAGCGCGGTGCGGCGAAGGTGGAAGTCCAGGTTGAAGTGCGGATCGTCGACCCACACCGGGCGGGCGAGGTCGAACGGGACGGACCGCACCTTCTGCCGATGACGCCGGCTCAGCGGCAGCATCCCGCGGACCAGCCCGTGGAACTCCTCATGGCTGGGAGCCGGCCCCTCGAAGATCCCGACGGAACCCATGTGCAGCAGGGTGGAGTCGTCTTCGAAGAGCAGGAATGACGCGTCAAGTGCGCTCATCCGCTGCACGTTTGGCACCTCGTTACACAGCGGGAGCGTGCGGGCGGGGGTGTCGTCGTCCCCCCCTTCGGCTGCCGACGGTCCTGGTGTCCGCCGGCAGCCGAGCGGGAGTCGTGCCGTGCCAGTATCGTCTCGCGCTGACGCTGACTCTCGGCCGGTTGCCCACCGACTACCGGGCGGCAGCTGTCCTCACCCACGGGACGGCAGTGGGAACTGGCCCCGTAGAATATTGGCATTCGAGTCAAACCCGCGTTCATGCGGGGATGACTGTATCGCTTTGCGACAAAGGAGACATCCGTGGCGCTCGTAACACCACTCGCTGACAGTTCCTATTCCTATCCACTTTTCGGCGTGTTCTGGACGATCCTCGAGATCTTCCTGTGGGCCATCTGGTTCTGGATCCTGATCATGGTGTTCATCGACATCTTCCGCAGCCATGACCTGTCCGGCTGGGGCAAGGCCCTCTGGTTCCTCTTCGTGCTGATCATCCCGCTGGTAGGCGTTCTGGTCTACCTCATCGTCCGCGGCGGGAGCATGCACGAAAGGGCTGCGGAGCAGGCGCAACGCCAGGACGCAGCATTCCGCAGCTATGTCCAGGAGACCGCATCAGCGTCGCCGGCCGGCTCAGCAGACCAGCTGGCGAAGCTCGCCGACCTGCGGGACCGCGGAGTCATCTCAGCTGAGGAGTTCACCCGCGAGAAGGCGAAGATCCTGGCCTGAGCGGGAAGCCAGCCAGCACAGCAGGAAGGGATTGTCCCGGCGTCGCCGTGAGCGGTGACGCCGGGACACTTGTCTGATTCGCTGTCAGCCAGTGACCAGCGGGCCGCCGCGCTGCACTGCTTACCCGATGACCGTGCAGGGGGTAGGAAGAACCCGTGCGCCAACTCTTCCCCGCCTACCTCGATCCGGTGCAGCCGGCCGAGGTCTATGCCGACCCGCCAGCGGTCCGAGTCAACATGATCTCCAGCGCTGACGGCGCGGCGAGCGTGGACGGCCGGTCCGGAGGTCTCGGCGGGCCAGCGGACCGCGAGGTCTTTCACGCACTGCGCGCTGCCGCCGACGTCGTATTGGTCGGCGCGGGCACGGTGCGGGATGAGGGCTACGGGCCGTCGAAGACGGTCCTCGCCATCGTGAGTCGCTCGTGTCACCTGGACTGGGGGGCTCCGCTGTTCACCCGGCCGGGGGCCCGGCCGATTGTCATCACCGTTGCCACGGCGCCCGAGAGCGAACGTGCGCGTGCCCGCGAGGTCGCCGACGTGCTCATGGCCGGCGAGGACACGGTCGACCTGCGTCAGGCCGTCGGCGAGCTCACCGCCCGGGGCCACCACCACGTGCTGGCCGAGGGTGGCGCGACACTCAACGGGGCGTTGCTCGCCGCAGGGCTGATCGACGAGCTCTGCCTGACCCTGTCCCCACACCTTGTGGGCGGGGCGTCGAGACGCATTGTGGCGGGGGCGCCGTCGGAGGTGAGCCGGGACCTGGTCCTGCGTTCGGCGTGCGAGGAGGACAGCTTCCTCTTCCTGCGCTACGCCGTCGGGTCCTCCAATGACAGCCGGAAGGGCGGGTAGCGGTCGGTGATCAGCGTGAGCGCGTACCCCACGACCCGGTTGTGCCATCCGATGACATCCGCCACGAACCTGAACAACGCCGGCGGGAACCGGCCGGTGAACAGGATCGCGAACCAGGCCACGATCACCACCACGACCACGCCGATGTCGAGGAAGAACAGCACGATGTAGTGCGGGATCGCCAGCAACCACTTCACCAGCGGAAGGAACCGGTTGAGCTCCTGGGGAGCGTCCGGGTAGACGTAGTCGAGGTGGACCGCCTGGTGGTCGTCAGTTGACGGGTATCGGTCGTCCATAAGGGCGACATAGACCCCCACCCGGTTGCTGAACCGATGCAGTTCGAGATTCCAGTCGAACCACCAGCGCGGATACTTCTCGCGAAAAAGGATCATGAGCAGCGGTCCGACGAACAGCAGGCCGCCGGCAGCAGCTACTGCCTGGCTCCCGGCCTTTCCCGACGAGGACTGCCAGACCCCGCCCGACACGGTGGCGAGCACGATGACGATGGGTATCGCGGTGAAGAGTCGGAAGAACGTGGTCAGCCGGTTGAGGGGCCGGTCGGGGTAGTCAACGGAAAAGCTAACAGGGTAGGTAACCGGAGCCATATGCCAACTCCTCGCAGTGGGACGGGTTCGTCGCGATCTATCATGTCCCGTTGATGATCGTTCCGCCACCTTACCCGGCTGTGGTCTTCGCGTTTCGGGGGACCACCCTCGATGTCGGCGCGATCCCCTGCGACATTTGTCCCAGAGTCACAGGTAACCGAGCTTTGTCGGTTACCTGTCCGGAGCGAGGCCACGGCTACCGGCTGCGGCGCCAGTTTGATTTGGGCTGCGCCCAAGTGGTGCTGGCCGGGCAGCGTGGCCGAGCGGTGCGGGCCGGTTCTGGTGGCGGGCGAGGGTGATCCGGTTGTCGTTTCCGTGTGGCCGGGGGTCGTGGATGACCCAGGTGGCTTTGCCCTGGCGTTTCGCGGCGTACATAGCGGCGTCGGCCCGCTGGAGCAGCGCGTCGGCGTCCAGCGCCTCCTCGGCCACCGGGATGGCGGTCGCGAGTCCGATGCTGATGCTGATGCTGACCGCCAGCTCCGTGCCGGCCAGGATGAGCGGGGCGGTCATGGCGTCGACGAGGCGGGCGGCAACCTGCGGCGGGGGTTCGACCGGCTGTTCGATGAGGACAGCGAACTCGTCCCCGCCAAGTCGGGCGACCGTGTCCGCCGGGCGCAGGCTGGCGCGCAGCCGGCCGGCAACGGCCACCAGCAGGGCGTCGCCGGCGGCGTGGCCGAGCCGGTCGTTGACGGTCTTGAAGTCGTCGAGGTCGCAGAACATCACCGACGTGGTGGCCGCGCCCGATGCTGCGGTGGCGTCCCGGGAGCGGAGCGAGAGGGCGTGCGCGACCCGGTCGTAGAACAGGGCCCGGTTGGGCAGCCCGGTCAGCGGGTCGTGCAGCGCCAGGTGGCGGGCGTGTTCCCGTTCGGCGCGCAGCTCGACGAGGAGCCGGCGGTTGTCGGCCAGAGTGAGGAACTGGCGGCCCAGGACCACCGCGATCAGCCCGAGTCCGAGCATGATCTGCGGGCCGGGTGGCGGCCCGCGGCCGGCGAGCAGCTGACCGGCGACCACCGTCGCGGCCAACAGCAACGGTAGGTAGGGCAGCCCGAGGCGCCGCCACGAGGGCACGCGCGCCTGGCCGGCCGACGCCGGCGGGGCGGGTGTGGCGGCCAGCACGCCGGCGAGGGCGACGAGCGCGAACCCGGCGACCCAGCCCAGGTCGCTCACCGTCCCGCTGGCGTAGGAGGCCGTCGACGTGAGGTAGACGAAGGCGCTGTCCGCGCCGGCGAGGGCCACGAGGCCGACGGCGACCAAGGCCAACACGCCGCGGCGGTCGGCCGTGGCCCGACCGATGACCAGTAGCACCAAGGTGATGACCACCACGTCACCGAGCGGGTAGGCCAATCCGAGGGCGACACTCAGCCGGGTCGGACCGCCGGCATCGAGTACGGCGCCGAGGCTGGTCGCCCAGGTCAGCACCAGCAGCGAACCGGCGATGATCAGACCGTCGAGGAGGTCCCGCGCGCGGGAGACGGGCAGGTCCCCGCCGGCGGGCAGGACGAGCAGCGCGGCTGAGGCCAGCACCGGGAAGGCGAGGAAACCGACGTCGGCCAGCGACGGGAACGGTGCTGCCCGCCCGGCCAGCACCTCGTAGTAGCTCCACACCCCCTCCCCCGCCGCCCACGCGCCGGTGCCGGCGGCCAGCAGCAACCACGCCCGCCGGATCCGACCGGCCGGCGCCCCGCGGGCGGCCACTACGCAGCACACCGCTGCCGACGCGGCAGCCAGCAACTGCCCCACGTCGTCGACGGCCACAGTCGCCGCCCGCGGGAACGGATCGGCCAACAGCACCACCGCGTACCCCAGCAGCGCCAGCGCGACGAGGCAAGCCGCGACCTGCACCCGCCGGGCCTCCCACCGCCATGCCGTCACGTCCGGACTATCGGTGCCGACGACGACCAACTGTTGCGCCCAACGGCGAACTGCCTGCATCGATGTCTCCGCCGCGCACCCAGGATGCCCTCGCCGGGCGCGTCGTGCGAGCGAAATCGCGTTGCCGTGACGCATCTCACCGAGCCGTATGCACCGCCGTTCACCCGACGTTCACCGCGGGGGGTCATCGTTGCCAAGGGGGGAGACCCCCTGGTGAAGGGAGGTTTCCGTGGCTCACGTATCGACCGAAGACGATCAGATCATCCTGATCGAGCGGGCACTGATCGAGAAATACGACGGCCGCGTGTCGACCGCCGCCATCCACGAGGAGATCACCGGTGTCGCGGTGGCCCTGCATGGTGCCCGGATCCGGACCTACGTGCCGGTGCTGATCAGGCGAGAAGCCGAGGACAGGGTGCGGCGCCTCGTCAACGCCTGAGCCGCGTCGGGCAACCGGCGGGGGGACAGCCGAAACGGCCACCTCGACGGTGTGCCTTCTACGCTGACGATCGTGTTCCTCGATAAGCCCCATCGTTCCAGCCCGGCCGGGAACCAACGCCCGGGACCGGCCACGCTGCGGTGGGGCGGCCAGGGCTTTCCCGAGGGGCGCCCGCTCGTCATGGCGATCGTGAACCGTACGCCGGACTCCTTCTTCGACCAGGGCGCCACCTTCGACTTCGACGCGGCGCTGTCCGCCGTGGGGCGCGCGGTCGGTGCCGGTGCGGACGTTGTCGACATCGGTGGCGTCAAGGCGGGACCCGGCGAGGAGGTGTCGGTGGCCGAGGAGGTTGAACGTACGGCCCCTCTGGTGCATGCGGTGCGGGCCCGCTTTCCGACCGCGGTCGTCAGCGTGGACACGTGGCGGGCGCAGGTGGCCGAGGAGTGCGTCGATGCCGGCGCCGACGTCATCAACGACTCCTGGGGCGGGGTCGACCCGGGCATAGCCGAGGTCGCGGCCAGGCGTGGCGTCGGCTTGGTCTGCACCCATGCCGGCGGCCAGCAGCCACGGACCCGGCCGCACCGCGTCGGCCATGACGACGTGGTCGGCGATGTGATCGCCGCTACGGTGCGGCTGGCCGAGCGCGCTGTCACCGCCGGCGTGTCCGCGGACAGCATCGTCATTGACCCGGGGCACGATTTCGGCAAGAACACCTGGCACTCCCTGGAGCTGACGCGTCGGCTGAGCGAACTCGTCGACACCGGGTGGCCGGTGCTCGTGTCGATGTCGAACAAGGACTTCGTTGGCGAGTCTCTCGACCGCCCGGTGGCCGAACGCGGCGACGGTACCCTCGCCGCGACCGCGATCGCGGCTTGGCTGGGTGCACGGGTTTTTCGTACCCACGACGTCCGAGCCACCCGCGACGTGGTGGATATGGCGGGCATGATCCGCGGAACGCAGCTGCCGAGGGCGACGCGACGGGGACTGGCATGACCGACGGATCAGTCCGCCTACCCATCGGGACGCCGGCGTGCTGATCGCCGCGGCCGTCTGCCCGGGTGCGCCGCTCCTCGTGCCGGAGTTGGCCACGGAGCGCTCCGATGTCCTTGCCGAGTTGCGGAGGCGCTGCCGTCGGGCCCTCGACCAGGTTCGCGCCAGCCGGCCGGACTCGATCACCGTCGTCGGCGCGGGGCCGAGGACCGCTACTTTCGGCGCGGAGGCCGTCGGCAGTCTCGCGCCCTACGGACCCGCGGACCGCATCCGGCTGACCGGCGAGCGGGCAGATACCGGCGTTGCGGTCCTACCACTTTCGCTCAGCCTCGGCGCCTGGCTGCTCGCGGAGGTGGGCTGGCACGGTCGGGTCGGGGGCCTGAGCGTCGCCGAATCGTCCTCGTCCGGGGACTGCGTTTCGCTGGGCTGCCAGTACGCCCGCGAGCCGGGGCGGGTGGCACTCCTCGTCATCGCCGACGGTTCGGCTCGGCGCAGCCGGCAGGCCCCCGGCTACTGGGATCGACGGGCGGCGGGTTTCGACGAGGCCGTCGCGGCGGCACTCGCCGCCGTCGATCGGACGGCCCTGCTCCGCGTGGATCCGGAGCTGGCCCGGGACCTGCTCGCCGCCGGCCGGGCCCCTCTGCAGGTGCTCGCAGGTGCGGCCACCGACGGCGATTGGCGCGCGGACCTGCTCTGGCACGAGGCGCCGTACGGAGTGGGGTACTTCGTGGCAACCTGGCGGCGCCCGACGGTCGGCAATGGGGACCCGGGGCTGCCCAACCCGGCGGACCGCTAGCGGGTGCGATGAGCGTTGTTGCGGCGGTGCTGGCCCTGGTCGTGCTGGCCATCGCGATTGCCGCGCTCGCCGACAGGTTGCGGACCCCGGCTCCCAGCCTTCTCGTGCTGGCCGGCCTCGGCGTCGGGTTCATGCCCGGTGTGCCGACGCCGACCATCTCGCCGCTGCTCGTCACCCTCGGCGTCCTGCCGCCACTGCTGTTCGCCGCCGCCCAGCAACTGTCCCTGCCGGAGCTGCGCCGCGTCTGGCGGCCGGTTGCCCAGTTGGCCGTCGGGCTGGTACTGGCGACGGCAACCGCCGTCGCGCTCGTCGCGCACGCTGTCGACCCGGCGCTGTCACTCGCCTCGGCCTTCGTGCTCGGCGCTATCCTGGCCAGCACCGACCCGGTCGCGGTCAGCGCGCTGTCCCGGCGACTGCGCCTACCGGAGCGGATCGGGACCATCGTGCAGGCCGAGAGCCTTTTCAACGACGCGACCTCGCTGGTGCTCTTCCAGGTTGCCGTCCTGTCGGTCACGGCGGGTGGGCTCGGCGCGCTGCACGCGGTGTGGCTGTTCGTCGCGCTTGCCGGCGGCGGCCTGTTGGTCGGGCTCGCTGTCGGTGTCGCGGCGGGTTGGCTGCTGCGCAGGGCTCACGAGCCCACCGCGCAGACCGCGTTGGCGCTCGTCACGCCCTACGTGGCTGCGGTCGGCGCGGAAGCCGCCCACGTCAGCACCGTCTCGGCCGTCATCGTCACCGGCCTGGTCATCGCGCAGCGGCGCCCCGGGCTCGTCGAGGCCGCGGGACGGCTCATGGCGACGTCGGTCTATGACGTCGTGGTGTTCGTGCTGGAGAGCGTCGTGTTCGCGCTGATCGGACTGGAGCTCGCCGCGTTCATCCGCGGCCTACCCGATTCCGACCGCGCTCCCGGCTGGCAGCTCGTCGCGCTGGTCACGCTGACGCTGCTCGCGGTGCGCGCCGCCAGCCTGCTCATCGGCGCCGCCATGCCCTCGTTGCGGGCACGCCGCCGTGACAAGCGTTGGCGGGCGCGTGCCTCGGGCGCCTGGGCGGCCGCGGCCGTGGTCACGTGGGCGGGTCCCCGTGGCGTGGTCCCGCTTGCTGCCGCGCTGTCGGTGCCGTTGGTCGGGCACGCCGGCGCGCCGTTCCCGCACCGGCAGTTGCTCCTCGTCGTGACCACCGGCGTGGTGGTCATCACCCTCGTCGTGCAGGGCACGACCCTGGAACCACTCGTGCGCCGCGTCGGCCTGACCGCCGAACCCCGCGGGCGCCATGATCAGCTCCGCCAGGCCCGCTACGCCACCGCGTCCGCGGCGCTGAGCGCCCTGCCGCAGGCAGCGCACGAGGGACAACCGGGCGGCGTCGTCGAACGTGTACGGCAGGAGTTGCAGCAGCAACTCGATGCGATGCAGGAGGCCATGCAGGATGTCCACCCGCCTCCGCTGGGCGACGGTGAGACCCGGCTTGCCTACCGTCGGCTCCGGCGACGACTGCTCGAGGCCGAAGCCGAGGAGCTCGCCCGGCTGCGCGCCGCCGGTGAGATCGGCGGCGGCGTGTACCGCCAGCTGCTGCACGAGATTGACCTCGACTACGCGCGGCTCACTGGTGCCGAGGCCCCCATGCGCAGCCGGCGGCGGTTCCGGACAGATCGCCGCCCCTGAGCGCTCGCCTCGTGGACCTGGCCTCAGGCCGGGGTGGACAGGGACAGCCCGAAATCACCGGCCGGATCGGTCCACCACTGCAGGAGGCGGAGCCCCGCGTCGGCCAGCTCGACGGCGAGGCGCTCAGCCCGGAACTTCGCCGACACCTCGGTCCGCAGGTCCTCCCCGGCGGCGAAGGCGACCTCGAGGCCCAGCTCGCGCAACTCCACGGTCTGCGCGCGGGTCGAGCGCAGTCGCATCTCGATCCACTCTCGTTGCGCGTCCCAGTAGGCCACGTGGTCGAACGCCTGGGCCTCGAAGTCGGCGTCCAGCGAGCGGTTGATCACTTCCAGGACGTTGCGGTTGAACGCCGCGGTCACCCCGGCGGCGTCGTCGTACGCTGCCTGGAGCCGGCCGACGTCCTTGACCAGGTCCGTACCGAGCAGGAACGCATCGCCCGTGGCGAGCGACCCGGCGACCGCGCGCAGGAACGCCGCTCGCGCCGGCGGCTCCAGGTTGCCGATCGTCGACCCGAGAAAGACGAGCAGCCGGCGCCCGGTCCGGGGGAGCAGCGGCACGTGGTGTTCGAAGTCCCCGACGACCGCGGTGACCTCGATGCCGGGGTGCTCGGCGGCCACGGCCTGCCCGGCGGCGAGCAGCGTCGCCTCGTCGACATCGAACGGGACGAAGCGCCGCAGTGTGCCCTCGGCGGACAGCGCGGCCAGCAGCAGCCGGGTCTTCTCCGACGTACCCGACCCGATCTCCACCAGGGTGTCTGCCCCAGTCCGCAGTGCGACCGCGGGCGCGACGTCGAGGAGCATGGCGCGTTCGGTTCGAGTGGGGTAGTACTCGGGCAGCCGGGTGATCTCCTCGAAGAGCTGGCTGCCGCGCTCGTCGTAGAACCACTTCGGCGGCAACGTCTTCGGCGAGGCGGTGAGCCCGGCCGTCACGTCATCGTGCAGCGCGCGGGTCAGCTGGGCCGGACCGAGGTGGCGTTCGACCCGGATACGCGGGGCCGTGACAATCATCGATTCTCCATCTCGGCGACGGTCTCGCCGCGTGGGTCGGGGAGGTCATGAACAGCGACGCCGCTGGCGGTGACGGTCAGCAGACTGCGGTCCGGGACGTCGCGCCAGCGGGGGTCGTCGTCGTAGGGTTCGCTGGCCACCGCGACGCCGTCGGCGGTGACCAGCACGGCCAACGTGTCCCCCCAGGTCGTCGCGAGTAGCTGAGTGCCGTCGGCGAGCAGCACGTTGAGCCGGGCGGCCGGGTCGGCGAATCCCACGGCGGCGATCCGTTCCGCCAGGGCGGCGGGGGCGCTGAGGAGGTGGGTCGCGAGTACCGCGCTGTCGCAGACCGACTCCGCGGCCGGCCAGGCCGTAGGCGGCAGGACGGAGCGGTCCACCCGACCGTTGTGCGAGAGCAGCCACTCCCCGTGGGCGAACGGCGCGCTCGCCGCCTCCTCGATCGGCATGCCGGGGGTGGCCGAGCGCACCGCGGCGAGGATGCACGTCGAGGAGACGTGCGGGGCCACCGCGGCGAGGGAGGCGTGCGACCACATCGGGGTGGCCGAGCGCCACCGTGCCGGCGTCGGGGCCGCCGAGGTCCACCACCCCACGCCCCAGCCGTCGGCGTTGACCCTTCCGTGGTGTTGCCGCCGGGGCGCGTAGGACTGCCGCCGCAGCGACGACGGCTGGTCGAGGAGCAGGTCTGCCAGAGTGCGGGGAGCTCCCAGCCAGGCCAGGTGGCGGCACATGGTTACCGGCCGGTGTCGGCGGCCGTGTTGTCGGCGGGGGTGTCCCACGCCAACCGAACGCCGCAGAAGATCTGCCGGCGGATCGGCAGGTCCCAGTTGCGGAACGAGGGCCGCATCGCGACCAGGTCGGTCGCCCACGACCCGCCGCGCAGCACCGGGTAGCCACCGTCGAAGAACGGCGCCGAGTATGTGTCGTAGACCATCGGGGTGAATCCCGGCCACGGGGCGAACATCGAGGAGGTCCACTCCCACACGTCGCCGATGAGTTGCTCGACCCCGTACGCGGAGGCGCCCGCCGGGTGCGCGCCGACCGCCGCGGGCCGCAGCATGACCCCGCCGGAACCGCAGCGCGCCGCTGTGGGCGCCTCCTCGCCCCAGGGCCAACGCCGGCGACGGCCCACCGCCGGGTCCCAGGCGCAGGCCTTCTCCCACTCCAGTTCCGTGGGTAGTCGGCCGCCGGCCCACCGGGCGTAGGCCTGTGCCTCATGCCAGCACACGTGCTGCACCGGCTCGTCGAGGGGCACCTCCTCCGCCACGCCGAAGCGCCGCCGCACCCAGCCGCCGGCGCCGTCCGGTGACCAGAACAGCGGCGCCACCAGCCCCTCCTCCTGCCTGTGAGCCCATCCCTGCGGCGACCACCAGCGGGCCTCGTCGTAGCCGCCGGCCGCGAGAAAAGCCAGCCACTCGCCGTTGGTCACTGGGAAGCGGGCGATGCGGAACGCCGGGACGTCGACCCAGTGCTGTGGCAGCTCGTTGTCCAGCGCCCACGGCTCGACCATCGGGTCCGCGCCGCACCGGAACGCGCCGCCGGGGACGAGCACCGCATCCCGCGGCGCCGGCCGGCCGGCCGGCGCCGCCGCGGCCTCCATCGGCGGCCGCCCAAGTCGCAGCTGGTGGGTGGCGAGCATCGTCTCGACGTGCTGCTGCTCGTGCTGGGCGACCAGCCCGGCGACGAACTGCGGGTCGTCGGCAGGCGCCCGGTCCAGCAGGTCCAGGGCCCGTCCCCGCACCGCCGCGATGCGCCGGCGGGACTCGGCCGGGCTGAGCAGCGGCAGCTGCCGCCGCGTCGAGCGCGGATGCTGGAAGGCGTCGTACAACGCGGCGATCTCGGGCTCGAACACCGGATCGACCCCGCGGCCGGACCGGATGAGCAACCACTGCTCCTCCTGCTGCCCGACGTGGGCCAGGTCCCACACCAGCGGGCTCATTAGCGGCGAATGCTGGCGGGTGAGGTCGTCCTCGCCCAGGTCGGTCAGGGTGAGGGTCCGCCGCCGCGCGCCGTCCAGCGCGGCCACCGCCGCGTCGAGGCCGCACGTCGCGGTGGTCACGACAGCTCCGGGGCGGTCAGGCAGCCGAGCGCGCCGTCGCGACGTGACCGGTCCAGGACGAGGTGCGCCGGCGTACGCCCTTGCTCCAGCAGCAGGGCCCACGCCTCGACCGCCGGGCGCAGGGACGCAGGTACGTCCGAGGCGGCGGCCGCGACGACACCGCGGGCCGCGCCGAGCAACGCCGGGTCCCCGACGCCGACCCGGGCCGCGTCAGACCACCTGTCGATGACGGGCTCGGCGGCCGCCGCCGCGTGCGCTGCCGCGCCCGGATGGTCGAGCACCGTGGCGACGATCGCCGCCAGTCCCGGCCACCATCGCGACGGCACCGTGTCGAGCAGGCGCAGCTCGAGCCACCCGCGCAGCCGCAGCGGCGGCCACAACGTACTCAGGTGCAGGTCCAGGTCGGCCACTGTCGGCGGACGGTCCGCGAGCCGCCGCCCGCCGGCGCACCAGTCGACCAGCGGGACCCGCTCACCTACCGGCGTCAACTCGGCCGTGCCGGGCCGGCGCACCATCATCACCGGCGCGGCCAACGCGAACGCCGCCCAGGCCGCAGCCGGCTCGCCGCGCCCCAGGTGCGGGGCGCACCGGCTGGGGTCGAGGCGTTGCCAGATCGACTGACGATTCCCCCACCTGCCGGTCTCCCGGCCACCGAGCAGGGGGCTGCAGCCGGCCAGGGCCACCAGCACCGGGCCTAGGCGGTGCACGTGCGCGACCCGGTCGGCCCACGCCGACTGCGGGCCCGCGTTGAGGTTGAGCTGCAGGGACGCGGTGGAGCACATCATCGCCGCGGCGTCGCGCTGGTAGCCCAGCGCGGTGAAGTAGCCGGCCATCGCCGCGTACCGCTCGCCGGGGTGGACGAGTACCGGCGGGCGCAGCGGGTCGGCGCCGAGCCCCACCAACCCCAGCCCCGCCTCGGCCAGGACTGTCCGCAGCACGGCGTCGTCGGCCTGCAGGGCGTACACCGCGGCCGCCACGTCGCGGGCCGGCGGGGTGGACAACTCCACCTGCCCGCCCGGCTCGACGGTCAGCCTGCTCCGCCCCGGCAGCGCGACGCCGCGCAGCACCCCCAGCAGCCGTGCCCAGCCGACGACCGCGCTCGGACGGGAAACGTCCACGACATGCCGCTCGAGCTCCAGCCCAACGCCGCCGACCGGTGCCGGGCGCAGTGCCGTCGCAGCCAGGTACTCGCGGGCGGTGTCGAGGTCGAGCGGGTCATCGTCGGTCTGCACGCCAAACGGCGCGGAACGGATCGACATCG
This sequence comes from Frankiaceae bacterium, assembly GCA_017882785.1. GTDB lineage: Bacteria > Actinomycetota > Actinomycetes > JADGOV01 > JADGOV01 > JADGOV01. The sequence goes on along the minus strand of JADGOV010000035.1, from coordinate 6,985 downwards.
GAGCCCCTCCAGGTCCGGACCGGCCTCTGTGGGCCGCGGGTCGGTGCGGGGCCGGGCACCCAATGGGCGTCGCCGTCCTCAGCAGTCAGCTTTGCAAGGACCGGGCCGACTGGCAAGGCCACGCTGTCGACCAGTCGGGTGGTATTGATCTGCACGACGGGGCAACCGGTGGCGCGGATGCGCTCGGCGTCGGGCAGGGTCTCCTGGTCGCCTTCCACGACGCACACCGGTGTCGAGGGGGCCACCGCGCCGATGGTCCGCTCCACCCGCGTCGTCTTGCCCGACCCGGGCGAGCTCATGAGATTGACGGCGACCGCACCACGCGAGGCCAGCCACGCCCGATTGCGCTGCGCCAGCCGGTCGTTCGTCGCGAGCACGTTCTCCCCGATGGCGACCGTGCGAGTAGCGGCAACCTGTTCGTGATCGTGATGTCCGTGCTCGCGGGCGCCCTGCTCGTGAGGGAGATGGTCGTGCTGACCAAGGGTGGTCACGCGCACCTCGTCCGCATCGCACCCGCAGGTGGCGCACACCTCAGGCCACCTCCACGGACCGGATCAGAAGTTCCTGGCCGGCCAGCACCTCGACGGCGGCACTGCCGCAGGGGCACAGCAAGATGAGCTCACCGGCAGCACACGCGGCCGGGGAGTTCGCGCGTTCGGCGATGGTCTCGACCACGCTCTGGGTGATTGCCAACTCGTGCATCCCACCCGCCATCCCTCCGACACCCTGCCTGATATCGACCTGCGCGTCCAGTTCACCGAAGCTCGTCACCGAAACCCGCCTTAAGCTCCTCCTACGACGCGTCGAAAGCCTGCCCCAAGACGGAGGTGCGATGTCGGTCGCGAGCGGGCCACCGGCCGCTGTCATGCCGCCGGACATCGGGGCGGGCGCGCTGCTGGACGCCCTGCCCGACGCGACGGCGGTCCTTGACCGGAACGGCACGATCGTGGCCGTCAACCGGGCCTGGCTGATGTTCACCGCGGACAACGAGGGGAACCCGGACACCACCGGGGTGGGCGTGAACTACTTCGCCGTCTGCGCGGCCTCCGCCGCAGCGGGATGTGCGGACGCGCCGCTCGTCGCGGTCGGACTGCGCGCGGTCTTCGCCGGGGACACGGTCGAGTGCGACCTGGAGTACGCCTGCCCGTCCTCGGCGGTGGGCCGCTGGTTCGTCCTGCGGGTGACACAGATCCTCGGTCCGGAGGCGGGGGTGCTGGTCTCCCACGTCAACATCAGTCGGCAGAAGATGGCGGAGCGGGAACTCGAGCGGAGAGCTTCCTCCGACCCGCTGACCGGCCTGGCCAACCGGATGCTGTTCACTCAGCGGCTGACCTCCGCGCTGACGCCGCGGCCGGCCCGGTCACGCTCCCCGGACGTGGGGCTGCTCTACATCGATCTTGACCGTTTCAAGCCGGTCAACGACTCCTACGGGCATGCGGCAGGCGACGAGGTCCTGCAGGCCGTGGCCAGCCGGCTGACCCTGCTGACCCGCCCCCAGGACACCGTCGCCCGCCTCGGCGGCGACGAGTTCGCGCTGGTTGCCCCACGGATCACCGCCGACGGGCTGGCCCAGCTGGTGGCCAGGATCGAGGACGTGCTCGCCGAGCCGCACCTCATCCACGGCCGCCGGGTCGAGGTCGGCGGCAGCGTGGGAAGCTACCTGGCCCTGACGGGCGCCGACGTCGATGATTGTGTACGCCGCGCGGACGAGGCGATGTACGACGTCAAGCGCGCCGGCCGTCGGTGACGGGGCCGAGGTCGTCCTCGACGTAGCGCGGTTGACCGACGTACCACCCCGAGACGGTCATCACGACGAGGTCGCCGAACAGCAGGACGAAAGGCCATGCCCAGCCGTGGGTGGCACCGTGGAGCACCCCGACGAGCACCGGCCCGGTGCCGGCGAGCAGGTAGCCGGTGCTCTGGGTGAAAGCGGACAGCGCCGCCGTCGTTTCGGGGCTGCGGGTCCGTAGTCCGATCATCGTCAGGGCGAGGGGAAAGGCACCGGCCCCCGTACCCGTCAGCAACACCCAGAGCCACGCCCCGGCCTGCGGCGCGATGAGCATGCCGAGGTAGGCGATCACGTAGCAGGCGACCAGCGCCGCGACCAACGGCCGTTGCGAGCGCATGCGGCCGGCCAGGGACGGGATGACCATGGAGATCGGAATGGACAGGGCGGCGAGCGCGGCCACGAGCAGGCCGGCCTCGGCGGCCGATACGCCGGCCCGTTCCCGGAAGAACAGAGCGAACCAGCCGAAGGCCACGTAGGCCTGGAGCGACTGCGAGCCGAAGAACACCGCCAGCGCCCACGCCGTGGGACTGCGGCGCATCGGGAGCCGCACCCGCTCGGTGCGAGCCGAGTCCGCCCGCTCGGCGCCCCGTAGCCGGGCGAGCCATGCTGCGGAGCCGGCCGCGGAAGGCACCGACCAGGCGCCGAGTCCCAGCCGCCAGTCGATCGACCCACGAAGGCTCGCCAGTGGCACCGTGACGGCCGCCGCCACTGTGGTCCCGATCGCCATGGAGGTGGTATACGCCGCGGTCATGCTCGGTAGGTGGTCCGGGAAATGACGCTTGACCAGTACGGGCAGCAGGACGTTTCCTATCGCACCGCCGGCCAGCGCCGCCAAGCTCAGGAGCAGGAAGAGCCACGCCGAACTTACGGCGGCGCGGAGAAACAGGCCGATGGTCATCATCACCAAGGCGCCCGTCAGCGCCTGCTGTTCACCGATTCGGTGAGCAATGCGCGGGGTGAGGGAACCGAGGGCGGCGAAGCAGAGCACCGGAAGTGTCGTCAGGACGCCGGCGATCGCGCTGGACAGCCCGAGCCCGTGGCGGAGCTCGTCGAGCAGCGGACCCACACTGGTCACGGCGGTCCGCAGGTTCAGCGCCGCGAGGAGAACCGCCGCGACAAGCGGCCACCGGCTCCGGTCAGGATGCACAGGGTCGTCCGGGACAGCTGTGGAGTCTCGAACGGAGGACGCGACGGGGTGCTCCTCAGCCGAAGTGGTGGGCCTGGCCGGCCGGGAAGGGGGTCGGCGGCGGGACGTTGGAGGCCCGGGTCGGCGCGGTGTCGGCCCCGATGCGCATGCCGTCGACCTTGCCGACCGAGGGCAGCAGCGGCATTCCGCAGCCGAGCAGATAGGCCTCCGGTCCGATGGCCGAGCGGACCAGGTCCAGGCCCTGGCGGTAGACCTGCGCACTCGTGGGCGAGCCGTCGTGGCGCAGCCCGTCCAGGGCGGCGGCGTAGACAAAGGCAATCGTGAAGAAGTCGATCCAGATCCCGGCCCGCCGCCCGGAACCGGGCCGTCGGCCGACCATGCGCCGAAGGCCACGACGTCCTCGCCCGTACCCGGGTCGACGACGAGCAGGCCAACCGCCTGAAAAGTGCCGGGACGTTCGGGCGGCCGTGGCCGGGAGCCGGCGTAGCCCGAGATCCACCTCGCCGGTTGCACGGGCGCCCACTGCCGGGCGGTGAGCGAGTAGCTCGTCGTCGGCGTCCACGACGGCCACCCCTCCGCACGGATGCGTGCCGCCCGCGGGTCGATCTCCACCTCCGCGGGGACCGACAGGATAGTTCCTACCGGGCGACACGCGGTCTGCCCGAGCCGGACGCTGCCAGCGCACGCCGTCGTCGTCCGGCGTCATCGCACCCACATCTGATCCGGCAACGGCCCGAGTATCGGGTTGTCCTGGTAGTTGCCCACCCGACCAGAGACGAGGGTGGTCTCTCGTTCGCTGATGGTGGGCACCCACGGAGCGTCATCGACCACAGTGCGGTCGACCTGCGCCCAGAGCCGGTTCGCGTGCCCCGGGTCGGCCGCTTGACTCAACTGTGCGCGCCGCACGAGCGCGTCGACCCGAGGGTTGCAGTACTGCGCCGGGTTGTAGCCGGCCTTGCAGGTGAGCACAGGGATGAAGAAATTGGACGCAGTGGGAAAGTCGGCCCCCCAGAGGCTCGTGGAGGACGCTCCGCGACGATACGTCTCGTCGGTTGCCGGCGGTTCGCGCAAGACGGCGCGGTATCCGAGCTGCCGGAGCACCTGCACGAAGTACCTGCCGATGGCCTGCCCCCGGCGACCGGGAAAGGCCCATAACGACACGGCGGCCCCGCCGGTGCCCGAGGCGCTGACCAGCCGACGGGCGGTGGCCAGGTCCGGACCGCTCCAGGACCCGTCTGCCCGCGGGTTTGTCGTGTAGGGGCAGTACGGCCGGTAGCCCGGGAAGTTCGGTGGCAGGATCTGGCAGGTCGGGACGGCGACCCTGGCCCCCCCGGTGATGCTCGCGACACGTCGGCGGTCGACGGCATAGTTGACGGCCCGGCGTACCCGGACGTCGTCGAACGGTGGGACCCGGGTGTTGAGCCACTGAAAGTCGGTGGAGACGGCGAAGTCGGTGTGCACCCGGGCGGGGTAGCGGACGGCCAGGGCGTCCACGACCCCAGCGGGTGCGGAATCGCTCGATGACGCGAAGCCGACCAGATCGGCCCGGCCGGAGGACACCGCCTCGGTCCGCTCCTGGGCGTCGGGGATGGTCTCCCACTGGACGCGGTCGGGATATCCGGCCGGCCGGGCCGCGAAGGACCACTGGTGAAAGTACGGGTTGCGGACCAGCGTGAGCCGCCGGCCGGGGACGATGCCGTCGATCTTGTACGGTCCCGTCCCGGGCAGCGGCCGGGTCCGAACCTCACTCATGGAGCTACCCGGTGGCACCGCGAAGACGAGTGTCAGCTTGGCCAGGAAGTCGGGATCGGGCGCAGTGAGGTGGAAGGTCACCGACGAGGTCGAGTCGTCGGTCACGATCCCCGCGGACAGATCGCAGCGGCGGCCGTCCTTGAGGCAGGCCGTCCCGCCCACGATGGTGGTGTAGTAGCCCGGGTTGCCGCCACCCGTCGTGAACTGGCGCTGCACCCCGCGGCGGATGTCACCCGGACGCGCGACCTCGCCGGTCGAGTAGCGCACGCCGGGGCGGAGCGTGAACGTGTAGGTGCGTCCACCGTCCGTCGGGCGCGGCAGGGAGGTGGCGAGGTTGGGCACCAGCGTGAGGCCGGACGCCCCACCCGTCCGCCGCAGCCCGACTAGTCCGTCGTAGACGAGCCGCAGCGCACGCCAGAACTGCGGCCACGCCTCCGTGACGGGGTCGATGCCGGGCTCCTGCCGGGTCACCACCCGCAACGTTCCGCCGGAGTGCGGTGTGGCGACGAAGGCCCGCGCGGCCACCCACACGGTCGGGCCGACGACCGCGAGTCCCCGCGGTGCGCCACCGTCGAAGACGGTGCGGCGTACCGCGTTCGTGTCGGGGTCGATGCGGGTGACCCCGCCGCCGTACTCCTCGCTGACCCACACAGCACCCGCGCCGGCCACGACCGTCCGGGGGCCGTCGCCGACCGGGATCGTGGCCACGACGCGCCCCGTCGCCGGGTCGAGTCGGGACACGCTGAGCTCGGAGGCGTTGCCCACCCACACCGCCTGCGAGGTCACCGCGACGCCCTCCGGCCCGGCCCCTACGGGAATCGGGCCGCTGACTGAGAAGGTCTCGGGATGGATGCGCGAGACGGTGCCGTCCTGCCCGTTCGCAACCCACACCGCGCCGGCCCCGACGGCGATGCCGTCCGGGCCGGCACCGACGGCGACGGTCCTGGTAACCACGCCGGTGCCCGGGTCGATCCGGGACACCGTGCCGTCGCCGCTGTTCGCGACCCACACCCCTCTCGCGTCGGCTGCGATCGCCGCCGGTAGATTCCCCACCCGGACGGACTGGACGACGGCGTTGGTCGCGGCGTTGATCCGAGACACGGTTCCGTCCCCGCTGTTGACCACCCACACGTCATCGCCGTTGACGGCCAGGGCGCTCGGCGACACTCCCACGGGGACGACCTGGCGAACTGTCCGAGTCACGGCATCGACCCGGGACACCGTCGAGGTGGCGCTGTTGACAGCCCACACGGAGCCCCCGGCAGCCGCGAGACCGTCCGGACTCGAGCCGACCGGGACGTCGGCCAAGAGCCGCTTCCCGTTCCCACTGAGCACACCCAGGCTGTCCGGGCTGACCCTTCGCCGAGGTGTGGGGTCGGGGCGGGCCGCGACGGCGGTGATGACGGCGGCGACCAGCGCCAGGACGGTCGCGGCGGCCAGGAGCCGTGGCAGCCGCCGGGTGTGCGCCGCGGCGATGACCCCCTCGGATGTCGTCGCGAGGACACCGGGCTCGTCGCGGCCCCGCTGGATCGGGACGGAGATCGGTGTCACCTCTCGGTGCCAGTCCAGCGACGGATCATGCGCGAGCACCGATCGGTGCAGTTGCTGCAGTGGCTCGCCCGGCTTGACGCCCAGCTCCGCATCGAGCAGCCGGCGGACATGGTCATAGGCAGCGAGAGCGTCGGCCTGGCGACCGCACCGGTAGCGCGCGAGTATCAGTTGCCGGTGGAGACCCTCGCGCAGCGGGTGGAGGGCGACGAGGTGGTCGAGCTCGGCGGCGACGGCGGGATGCCGCCCGAGCGCGAGGTCTGCCTCGATTTTGTTCTGCGCAGCATTGAGTCGCATCCCCTCCAGACGGGTCGCGGCGACGCGCACGAACTCGTGGTCGTCCAGATCGGCGAGAAAGGAACCCCGCCAGAGTTCCAGCGCCGCCCCCAGGTGCTCGCTGGCCTCAGCCGCCCGCCCGGCCTCCAGCGCTGCCGTACCCGTCCACAGCAGCCCCTCGAAGACATCCCGATCGACCTGCGCTGGATCAACGCGGAGCAGGTAGCCGGAGTCCTGGGTGATGACCATCGTTGCCGCGTCCCCGCGTACACGGGCCGGCTCGAGCGCCCGCCGGAGATGAAAGACGTAGGTCTGAATGCTCGTGACGGCTCGTGCCGGCGGCCGGCCGTCCCACACCTGGTCGACGAGCCGATCGAGTGAGACGACCGAGTTCGCCTCGATGAGCAGCAAGGCGAGCACGGCACGTTGGCGGGGGCCGCCCAAGGGCACCCGCGACCCGTTCCGGGTGACCT
>JADGOV010000094.1 GCA_017882785.1 Frankiaceae bacterium | reverse complement strand
GCTATGAGCTGCTGGGCTTCCTGGATGACGCGGTGGCACTCCAGGGAACCGACGTCGACGGTGTGCCGGTTCTGGGCCCCATCCAGGCAGCTCACGACTTCCCCCGGGCCCGGCTGGTCGTTGCCACGGGGCGGCCGGGGGACTACCTGAGCCGACGCCGCATCGTCGAGCGACTCGCGCTCCCCGACGAGCGTTACGCGACCGTCGTCCATCCGGCGGCCGTCGCTCCGCCCTCGACCGCCGTCGGTGCCGGCACGATCCTGCTCGCCGGCGTGATCTGTACGACGGCGGTGCGGCTGGGTCGGCACGTCGCCGTGATGCCGGGGACCGTGCTCACCCACGACGACGAGATCGAGGACTACGCGACGGTCGCTGCCGGGGTGCGGGTCGGCGGTTCCGTCCGGATCCGTACCGGGGCCTATCTCGGTTCCGGCGTGCTGATCAAGGAAGGCGTGACCATCGGAGCCTGGTCGCTTCTCGGCATGGGCTCGGTCGTGACGGGCTCGGTGCCTCCTGGCGAGGTCTGGATCGGCGCTCCGGCTCGGTGGCTGCGCGACGTCAGGCTGCCGGACGGCTGGTTCGCACCGTTCCCACCCCCGCTGACGTAGGCTGGGCCACTTCACGATGACGCTCTCTGGCCTGCTTGCCCCGCTGCTCCGCGACCCAGCGTTGGGTGGCGCGGTCGCGCGCGCCCGTGAGGGTGCAGCCCCGCCGCAGCTCGACCTCACCGCCCCGTCGGCGATGCGCCCGTTCATCGTCGCGGCCCTGGCCGCGCAGGCGCATCGGCCGGTGCTCGCGGTCACCGCGACGAGCCGGGAGGCCGAAGACCTCACCGCGGCGCTGCGGTCGCTGCTCGACCCGCACACCGTCGCGGACTACCCAGCGTGGGAGACGCTGCCGCACGAGCGCCTCTCCCCGCGGGCGGACACCGTCGGCCGCCGATTGGCCGTGCTGCGTCGGCTCCGCCACCCCAGCACGAACGACCCGAACACCGGGCCGGTGCAGGTCGTGGTCGCCCCGGTCCGGAGTGTCCTTCAACCGCAGGTGCCCAACCTCGGCGACCTGGTGCCCGTCAGCCTCAAGGCTGGCGACGAGGCCGACCCCGACGACGTCGTCCGGCGCCTTGTCGACGTCGCCTATGCCCGGGTCGACCTGGTCGAGAAGCGCGGGGAGTTCGCCGTCCGCGGCGGCATCCTCGACGTCTTCCCACCGACCGAGGAGCATCCGCTTCGGGTCGAGTTCTGGGCCGACACAGTCGAGGAGGTGCGCTGGTTCAAGGTCGCGGACCAGCGCAGCCTGGAGGTCGCGCCGCAGGGGCTGTGGGCGCCGCCGTGCCGGGAGCTGCTGCTCACTCCCGACGTACGGGCCAGGGCCAAGGCGCTCGCCCAGGAGCACCCCGGGATCGCCGACCTGCTCGACAGGCTCGCCGACGGCATCCCGGTCGAGGGGATGGAAGCGCTCGCGCCGGCCTTGGTCGACCGGATGACTCTGCTGCTCGACGAGCTGCCCGCGGGCGCCATGGTGGTGGTCGCGGATCCGGAACGGGTCCGGCTCCGGGCCGCTGACCTCGTCCGCACCGGGCAGGAGTTCCTCGAGGCGTCCTGGGCGGCTGCGGCCACCGGCGGCCGGGCGCCCATCGACCTCGACGCCGCCAGCCTGCAGTCGATCGCCGAGGTGCGGACGCAGGCCCTGGAGCTGGGGCTTCCCTGGTGGTCGGTCTCGCCGTTTCCGACCGACGCCGAGCTGCTCGCCGAGCCCGATACCGGGCTGGACGACGAACTGAACCAGCAGGCCACCGCCGTCCGGGCGCGATCAGCCGAGTCCTACCGCGGCGACCTGGACCGTGCGATGGGCGACGTCCGAGGCTGGCTTCGCCAGGGCTGGCGGGTGGTGCTCGTCACCGAGGGGCACGGACCGGCCGAGCGGCTCGCGGAGATGCTTCGCCAGGCCGACATCGGGGCCCGGTTGGACTTGGAGCTGGACACCGAGCCGGATCCCGGCGTCGCCCACGTCACCACCGGCTGCCTGCTCACCGGTCTGGTCGACGAGGCGCTGAGGCTGGCGATCCTCACCGAGACCGACCTGGCCGGGCAGCGCAGCTCGACCAAGGACATGCGGCGGATGCCGAGCCGCCGGCGCAACATGGTCGACCCGCTACAGCTGCGCGCCGGCGACTTCGTCGTCCACGAACAGCACGGGGTCGGTCGCTTCGTGGAGATGACCCAGCGCAGCGTGCAGGGCGCCACCCGGGAGTACCTCGTCCTGGAGTACGCCCGCGGCGACCGGCTCTACGTGCCCACCGACCAGTTGGAGCAGATCACCCGGTACGTGGGCGGCGAGTCGCCGAGCCTGGACCGCATCGGCGGCGCGGACTGGGCCAAGCGCAAGGGCCGCGCCCGGAAGGCGGTCAAGGAGATCGCCGCCGAGCTCATCCGGCTCTACTCGGCGCGGATGGCGAGCCCCGGGCACGCCTTCGGCCCGGACAGCCCCTGGCAGCGGGAACTCGAGGACGCGTTCCCCTACGTCGAGACGCCGGACCAGCTCGGGGCGATCAACGAGGTCAAGGCCGACATGGAGTCCGTCGTGCCGATGGACCGGGTGATCTGCGGTGATGTCGGCTACGGCAAGACCGAGATCGCGGTCCGGGCAGCGTTCAAGGCGGTGATGGACGGCAAGCAGGTGGCCGTCCTGGTGCCGACGACGCTGCTCGCCCAGCAGCACTTCTCCACGTTTTCCGAACGGTTCGCGCCGTTTCCGGTCAAGGTGCAGTTCCTCAGCCGGTTCAGCAACGACCGGGAAGCCACCGAGATCGTCCGTGGACTCGCCGAAGGCGCCATCGACGTGGTGATCGGCACGCATCGGCTGCTGTCGCCCTCCATCGTCTTCAAGGACCTCGGCCTGGTCGTCGTCGACGAGGAGCAGCGCTTCGGCGTGGAACACAAGGAGCGGCTCAAGCAGCTGCGGACCGCGGTGGACGTGCTGACCATGAGCGCGACCCCGATCCCGCGCACCCTGGAGATGTCGATCACCGGGATCCGGGAGATGTCCACCATCCTCACCCCGCCGGAGGAGCGGCATCCGGTGCTGACCTATGTCGGGGCCTACGACGAGAAGCAGATCGCCGCCGCCATCCGCCGTGAACTGCTGCGCGAGGGGCAGGTCTTCTACATCCACAACCGGGTGGAGTCCATCGACCGGGCGACCGCCCGGCTGCGCCAGCTCGTGCCGGACGCCCGGATCCGCAGCGCGCACGGGCAGATGGGTGAGGACGCCCTCGAACACGTCATGGTCGACTTCTGGGAGAAGCAGTACGACGTGCTGGTCTGCACGACGATCGTGGAGAGCGGGCTGGACATCGCCAACGCCAACACGCTGATCGTCGAGCGTGCCGACCTGCTCGGCCTCTCCCAGCTCCACCAGCTTCGCGGGCGGGTCGGCCGCGGCCGGGAACGGGCCTATTCCTACTTTCTCTACCCCCCGGAGAAGCCGCTCACCGAGACCGCGCACGACCGGCTGGCGACCATCGCGCAGAACACCGACCTCGGCGCCGGCATGGCGGTCGCTATGAAGGACCTGGAGATCCGTGGCGCGGGCAACCTGCTCGGCGGCGAACAGTCCGGGCACATCGCAGCGGTCGGCTTCGACCTCTACGTCCGCCTCGTCGGTGAGGCGGTCGCCGACTTCAAGGGCGAGAGGGCCGAAGCGGTCGCCGAGGTAAAGGTCGAGCTGCCGGTGGACGCGCACATTCCGCACGCCTACCTCGACGGGGAGCGGCTGCGGTTGGAGGCCTATCGGCGCATCGCCTCCGCCGTCGACGACGCGGCCATCGTCGAGGTCCGCGCCGAGCTCACCGACCGCTACGGCCCCCTGCCGAAGCCGGTGGAGAACCTGCTCGCCGTGGCCTCCTTCCGCGCGGATGCCCGGGCTCACGGGGTGCGGGACGTCAGCACCCAAGGCAATTACGTTCGGTTCGCACCGATGGACTTAGCTGAGTCTCAGCAACTGCGCCTGCAACGGATCTACCCTCGAACCGTTGTCAAGAGCGCGGTGCGCACCATTCTGGTACCGAAGCCGGCGACTGCTCGGATCGGTGGCACCCCGCTGCGAGACACCGCGCTGCTCGACTGGGCGCGCGATCTGCTCGACGCCGTACTCGGCGAACCCCGGAAGGAAGCCTCGTGATTCGCCTCCCCCGCCCTGCGGTGTCCATCGCCGCGGCGGTCGCCCTGACCACCCTGTCCGCCGCCTGCTCGTCCTCCCACGCCGGTACCGCGGCCACGGTGGGTTCAGACCGGATCACCACCAAGGCGCTCTCCGACCGCGTGGACGCGGCGCTTGCCGCACCCGGCGTCAAGGCACAGGTGGGCACCGATCGGGCGAAGTTCGAGCGCCAGGTGCTGACCCTCATGATCGACCACCAGCTCATCCGCGACGCGGCGAGTACGAACCGGGTGAGCGTGAGCGACGGTGCCATCACGACCCGCTACCAGACTTTCGTCAAGCAGGCGGGGTCGGAGACGGAGCTGGTCAAGCAGGGCGCAGCCGCCGGCATTCCGAAGGCCGAGCTCAAGCCGTATTTCGGCGATCTCCTGCTCACTGAGAGTATCGGCGCCAAGCTGACTGCGTCCTCGGTGCTGAGTACGGCCGCCCTGCAGCAGGCCTACCAGCAGAGTTTCGTCCAGGTGCACAGCGCGCACATCCTCGTCAAGGATCAGGCGACCGCCGAGAAGCTGCTCGCGCAGGTGAAGGCGAACCCGTCCTCGTTCGCCGCCCTGGCCAAGAAGAACTCGATCGACACCGGGAGCAAGAAGACCGGCGGCGACCTTGGCACCCAGGCTCCGTCGAAGTTCGTGGGGCCGTTCGCCACGGCCGTGGCCACCGCCAAGGTCGGCTCCTACGTGGTCATCAAGACCCAGTTCGGCTACCACGTCATCCACGTGATCTCGCGCAAGGCGACCAAGACCCTCGCCCAGGCCACCCCGGAACTGCGTACGCAGCTACTCGCCAGCCGGCGGCAGGCCGCCATCGGCCAGTTGCTCTCCAAGGAGTCCAAGGACAAGAAGGTGACAGTGAATCCGCGCTTCGGCACGTGGGATGCCACGAAGGGTTCCGTCGAGCCGGCACCGGACACGCTGTCCTCGCCGGGCAAGGGCTCCACCTCGGGCTCCCCGGCTCCGTCCAGTTCCGGCGGGTGACCGACCGCCTCGTCCTGCTGGCCACGACGCATCGGGTCGCACCGGGGCTGCTGTCATGGCCGGCGTGGCGGGTGCTGCACGACGGCGCGGTGTGCACCGCCTCCGCCGATCATCCGCAGCTGCCCGCCCTGCGCGCTGCCGGTGTCGACGTGGATGTGCTCAGCGGTCCGGCACCGGAGCTGGCTGAGGAGGTCCGGAGCCGCGCCGCGGCCACCGGGCTGGCCGTCTGGTTGGCTGCGGAGGACGGCGACGCGGCAGTGGTACGGGCCATCAGCGAGCTGGCCGGCACCGACGACGTCGAGATCGAGGTGCTGTACGGCTCCACCGATCTGCCCGGGGCTCGGCTGCTCGACGTGGTGGCCGTGATGGACCGGCTCCGCTCGCCCGGCGGCTGTCCCTGGGACGCGGAGCAGACCCATCTCTCCCTCGCGCCGCACCTGCTCGAGGAGAGCTACGAGGCCTACGCCGCCATCGAGGAGGAGGATCCCGACGCGCTGCGCGAGGAACTCGGCGACGTGCTGCTCCAGGTCGCCTTCCACGCCCGACTCGCCGAGGAGCTGCCCGCCGAGGAGCGCTGGTCCCTCGACGACGTCGCCGCGGGCCTGGTCGACAAACTCATCCGCCGGCACCCGCACGTCTTCGCGGCGGTGGACGCGCCCACCGCGGAGCACGTGGCGGCCAACTGGGAGCAGATCAAGACGGCCGAGAAGGGCCGCACGTCCGTCACCGACGGTGTGCCGTTCGGCCAGCCGGCGTTGGCGTTGGCCGCCACGCTGCAGCGTCGGGCCGCTCGGGTGGGCATACCGGCGGGCATACCGGCGGGCATACCGGCGGGCATGGCGGTCGCGGCTGCGGCGGCCGCCATCGCGGAGACCGACGAGCCGGCGGGCGCGGTCGGTGAGCTGCTGTTCGCCGCGGTCGCCCTCGCCCAAGCGCACGGCGTCGACCCGGAGGCCGCGTTGCGGGGCGCGGCCCGTCGCTTCCGCGACCGGGTCGTCGCCCTGGAAGCCGCGCCCTGGAAGCTGTGATGACGGCGCTGTGACGGCGGGGCGTGGCTGTCGGGCCCGGTAGCGGCGGTAGGCTCCGCAGGTTAGACGAGCGCACATCCAGCGCACAGCCAAGGGAGACCAACCGTGCCGTCCATTGAGGCCGTCGGTGCCCGCGAGATCCTCGACTCGCGCGGCAACCCCACCGTCGAAGTCGAGGTCGCTCTGGACAATGGCGTCATCGCCCGGGCCGCCGTGCCCAGCGGGGCGTCCACCGGGGCTTTCGAGGCGGTCGAGCTGCGTGACGGCGACGACCGGTACGGCGGCAAGGGCGTCTGGAAGGCGGTCGCCGCGGTGACCGACGACATCGGCCCGCAGGTGCTGGGCTTCGACGCCAGCGAGCAGCGGGTCCTGGACCAGACGCTGATCGACTTGGACGGCACGCCGGACAAGTCCCGGTTCGGCGCCAACGCCATCCTGGGCGTGTCGCTGGCTGTGGCCCGGGCAGCGGCGGACTCTGCCGGACTGCCGCTGTTCCGTTACGTCGGCGGGCCGAACGCGCACCTGCTGCCGGTGCCGATGATGAACGTGCTCAACGGCGGCGCGCACGCGGACACCAACGTCGACATCCAGGAATTCATGATCGCCCCCATCGGCGCGCCGACCTTCGCCGAGGCGTTGCGCTGGGGGGCGGAGACCTACCACGTGCTCAAGGCCGTGCTCAAGGAGCGCGGGCTGACCACCAGCGTCGGGGACGAAGGCGGCTTCGCGCCGTCGTTGCCGGCCAACCGGGAGGCGCTCGACCTGCTCGTCGAGGCGATCGGCAAGGCCGGTTTCACCCCCGGCAGCGACATCGCGCTGGCCATGGACGCGGCCGCGACCGAGTTCTACGACGACGCCGCCGGCGGGTACCGCTTCGAGGGCGGAGTGAAGAGCTCCGCGGAGATGACCGCGTACTACGGGGAGCTCGTCGGCGCGTACCCGATCGTCTCCCTGGAGGACCCGCTGGCCGAGGACGACTGGACGGGCTGGTCCCGACTCACCGCGGCCCTCGGTGACCGGGTGCAGATCGTTGGTGACGACCTGTTCGTCACCAACCCGGAGCGACTGGCTCGCGGCGTGGCCGAGAGATCAGCGAACTCCTTGCTCGTCAAGGTGAACCAGATCGGCACGCTGACCGAGACACTCGACGCGGTAACGCTGGCCCACCGCTCCGGCTTCCGGTGCATGTTCAGCCACCGCTCGGGTGAGACCGAGGACACGACGATCGCCGATCTGGTGGTGGCCACCGACAGCGGACAGATCAAGTCCGGCGCGCCGGCGCGCAGCGAGCGGGTGGCGAAATACAACCAACTGCTGCGTATCGAGGAGGAGCTGGAAGACGCCGCGCGCTACGCCGGCGCCGCGGCCTTCCCGCGGTTCGGCGGGACGAAGGGCCGGTAGCAGCCGGATGCGCCTGCCGCGCTCTCGACCCGCGTCCCGTCCCGGCGCGAGTGCGCCCGGTGCGCCCGGGGCCCCGCGGGCGCAGGCCCGGCGTGCGGGCAGCGCCCGGCTGCCGGAGGGGCTTCGCGCCCACCTCGCTGCGGCGGCCACGTCGGCGGCTGGTGGGGGAGCGGAGGCCGAAATCGGGCAGCGGGCCCGGATCAACCTCACCCGCCGGGCCGTGGTCCTGGCCTCAGCGCTCTGCGCTGTGGTGCTGTTGCTGGCGTATCCGCTTCGCCAGTACGCCGGGCACCGTGGGGAGATTGCCCAGCTCCGCCAGCAGAACGAGGCCGCGAGCCGGCGGGTCGCGGCGCTTTCCGAACAGCAGCGGCGCTGGCAGGATCCGGCCTACGTGCGGGCCCAGGCGCGGGAGCGGTTGCACTACGTCATGCCCGGCGAGACGGCGTACGTCCTGCTCCGCCAGGGCAGCGGGCCGGGACCCGGTCCGTCACCGACCGGATCCGGCTCCGCCTCCCCGGGCGGGTGAGCGCGGCCGGCCGGGAAGCGGCGGCCTTCCCCGCACCCCGCGACGTCGTTGCCGTCGCTGCACAGCTCAGGCGTACACCGCGAGGCCTGCTGGCGGTGGCCTCCCGATGCCGCTGCGGGCTGCCGGAGGTCGTGCAGACCGCACCGCGACTGTCGGACGGGACACCCTTCCCCACGCTGTACTACCTGACCTGTCCGCGGGCGTGCTCGGCCGTGGGGCGACTGGAGGCGGCCGGGCGGATGCGGCAGATGACCGAACGACTCGCCGCGGATGGGCAGCTTGCCGCGGCCTACGCCACTGCCCGCGAGGACTACCTGGCTCGGCGCGACGCCATCGAGGCGCTGCCGGGGGTGCCGGCGCCGGGCGGCATGCCCACCCGGGTGAAGTGCCTGCACGCGCTGGTGGCACACGCTCTCGCGGTCGGCCCGGGCGTGCAGCCGTTCGGCGACGAGGCGTTGGCCGAACTTCCGGCATGGGGGCAGTCGGGTCCATGCGTCGACGTGGCGTCGGACTCGGCCGGGACCGAGCCGACGCCATGACCCGGGTCGCGGCGATCGACTGTGGCACGAACTCCCTGCGGCTGCTCGTCGCCGAGGCGGAGGCGGACCGGCTGCGGGACGTCGTGCGGCGGATGGAGGTCGTCCGACTGGGGCAGGGCGTCGACCAGACCGGGCGGCTGGCACCCGAGGCGATGGCCCGCACCTTCGCCGTGTTGCGCCACTACGCCACCGAGGGTGCTCGACTGGGGGCGGAACGGGTACGCCTCGTAGCAACGAGCGCGACCCGCGACGCCGCCAATCGCGAGGAGTTCGTGGCTGGCGTGCAGGACATTCTCGGTGTCCCGCCCGAGGTCGTGACGGGTGCGGAGGAAGCCGCGCTGTCCTTTGCCGGCGCGACCCGCGAGTTTGCCGGCCTGCCCACCGCGGCCCCGTCGCCGTACCTCGTGGTCGACATCGGGGGCGGCTCCACCGAGTTCATTCTCGGCGGCGCGACCGTCGAGGCGTCGGTATCCGTGGACGTTGGCTGCGTGCGGCTCACCGAGCGGCACTTCGCCGCGGACCCGCCGACGCCGGTCCAGGTGCAGGCTGCGACCAAGGACGTCGACGCTGCGCTGGATCGGGTACGGGAGGCGGTGCGTGTCGACCTGGCGGCGAGCCTGGTCGGGCTGGCCGGCACCGTGACCACCGTCGCCGGCATCGCGCTGCGGCTGCCCGCCTACGACCCGGACCGCACCCACCATGCCCGGCTGGCGGCGCGCGACGTCGCCCGGATCGCTGCCGACCTGCTCCGTGCCCGCGCCGAGGAGCGGGCGGCCCTGCCGGTGATGCATCCCGGCCGGGTCGACGTCATCGCGGCGGGCGCCCTCATTCTCGACCGCGTCGTCGCGGCGTTCGGCTTCGATGAGGTGGTCGTCAGCGAGCACGACATCCTTGACGGCATCGCCTGGTCGCTGCTCTGACAGATCCCGAACTGACAGCCCGACTGCGAACTCAGAGAAGGGTGTGACGTCGTGGGCCAGATGGTCACTTTCGCCTGCAACGGCGACCACGGTCAGGGATACCTGGCGACCCCGCTGGCGGGCAGCGGCCCCGGGATCATCGTCATTCAGGAGTGGTGGGGCTTGGTGCCGCACATCGAGTCGGTGTGTGACCGTTTCGCCGCCGAGGGGTACACCGCCTTGGCACCCGACCTCTTCCACGGCATCACCGCCCGGGAGCCGGACGAGGCGGCCAAGCTGATGATGGGACTCGCTATGGACCGGGCCGGGGTGGAGATCGCCGGCGCGGCGGGGTACCTCGCCGGCCGGGACGACGTCACCGGTGCGGGCATCGGCGTCGTCGGGTTCTGCATGGGCGGCAGCCTCGCGCTCTGGGCGGCCACGCTCTCCGCGGACGTGCGGGCAACGGTCGGGTTCTACCCGGGGGTCCCCTGGGAGAAGATGAGCCCGACCTGGCAGCACTACCGGGGCAAGGCGGCTCTCATCCACGCCGACGATGGTGACGGCGGCACCGCCGCGGCGGGCATCCAGCAGGCGAAGTCGGCGATCGAAGCGGCCGGCGGGGACGTCGTCCTCTACGACTATCCCGACACCCACCACGCGTTCTTCAACGACGACCGCCCGGAGGTCTACGCCAAGGACGCCGCGCAGCTGGCCTGGCAGCGGACGCTGGAGTTCTTCGGCACCCGACTCCAGCGGTGACTCCGGCGGCGACTCCGGCACTGGGGCCCGCACGGCCCGGATCCGGGTGGCCGGGTGACCTGGCCGGCCCTGGTACGCCGGCAGCGCGCACGGCGGCGGATGTCCGGCACCTCGCCGGCGAGGCGCCCACGCTGGCCGAGCTCACCGCCAGAGTCACGGTGTGCCGGGCCTGCCCCCGCCTGCTCGACTGGCGGGAGGAGGTCGCCGTGCGACGGCGGGCCGCCTTCCGCGAAGAGCCGTACTGGGGCCGGCCGGTCGGGGGCTGGGGACC
>JADGOV010000093.1 GCA_017882785.1 Frankiaceae bacterium | reverse complement strand
CCCCGAGGTTGACGACGGTGATGACGACCATGCCCAGCGTCGCAGCCAGCACCGCTCGCCGGGCCCCGTCCACCGGACGGACCACGAGCGCGAGCGCCGCGGTGAGCAGGACCAGGTAGAGCCGGTGGCCGCCTGCTCCGGACGTCTGCAGCCAGCCCGGATAGCCGAAGTCGAAGGTGGTCCACGGCAGGAAGGCGCCGGCCAGCACGAGTGCCGCGGCCACTGCCGTGATCGGCAGTCGCACCGGCGTGATCGCGCCGCTCAAACGCCGACGGATCCGGTCGACCACGGATACCTCGGCGACCTCGGTCGCCGCCGGGACTGGGCTCGCACCCGTACTCATGCCCGCGCTGCCACGGACTCGCCGAGCAGCCCGGTGGGCCGGAACACCAGCACGAGAATCAACACGACGAAGGCGTAGGCGTCCTTGTAGGCCGACCCCTGGGGCAGGTACTGGGTGCCCAGCGCCTCGATGATGCCGATGAGGAAGCCGCCGAGCATGGCGCCGGTGATGTTGCCGATGCCGCCGAGCACGGCGGCGGTGAACGCCTTCAAGCCGGCAATGTAGCCGATGTGGACGTCGATGGCGCCGTACTGCATGCCCGTCAGCACGCCGGCCACCCCGGCCAGCACGCCGCCGAGGGCGAAGGTGATGACGATGATGCGGTTGATGTCGATGCCCATCAGCGCCGCGGTGTCCGGGTCCTGGGCGGTCGCCCGCATGGCTCGGCCCGTCGAGGACGTGCGGACGAAGGCCTGCAGCGCGATCATCAGTGCCACGGCGAGGGCCACGACGAAGATGGACAGGTACTTGACCTCGACCCCGCCGATGGTGATCGACTTCCCGGTGAACAGCGCCGGGAAGGCCAGCGGACCCTTCGCGCCAGGGTAGAAGACGCGGACCGCCTCCTGCAGGAACACCGAGACACCGATCGCGGTGATGAGCGGGGCCAGCCGAGGGGCACCACGCAGCGGCCGGTAGGCCCACCGCTCCATCAGAACGGCCACGACGGTGCTGGTCACGATGCCCGCGAGCAGGACGAGCGGCAGGGCGATGTAGTTCTTGGTCTGGAGTCCTGTCGGCAGCGCCTTCCACATCGTCAGTCCCCCGAAGGCACCCAGCATGTAGATCTCGCCGTGAGCGAAGTTGATCAGCTGGATGATGCCGTAGACCATGGTGTAACCCAGGGCGATGAGCCCGTAGGTCGCGCCGAGCACCAGTCCGTTCACCAGTTGTTGCAGAAGTTGGCTCACGCGCGCCCGCCTCCGATACGGCTCCGGGGGGCGAGCCGTCGCTCGCCCCCCGGAGGGTAGTGGCTATGCGTCAGGTCCGACCAATCTGTCTTGCCATCACAATGATGGACACACTGATCGACTCAGCCGCCGTTGAAGCTGCCGGTCTTCACCGGCACCCAGGCTCCGCCTTCCACCTTGTAGACGGTGAGGAGCTTGTTGGTGGTGTCGCCGAACTGGTCGAAGGACACCGATCCGGTGACGCCGTCCACCTTGGTGTTCTGCACGGCCGTGATGATGGCCTGCTTGACGCTGTCGTCGATCTTGTCCTTGCCGTTGAGCGCCTTGGCCAGGGCCGCGATGGCGACGTTGGTCGCGTCGTAGGACAAGGCACCGTAGGTCGAGTAGGGCTCCTTGTAGCCGGCGGCCTTGTAGTCGGCGATGAAGGTCTTAGCCGTGGCAAGCTGGGCGGTCGGTGCACCTACGGAGGTGGCCAGATCACCGGTGGCTGCCGCGCCGGCCACCTTGATGTACGTCGGGTCTTGGATACCGTCACCGCCCATGAGCGGAATGTTGAGCCCGGCCGCCTTCATCTGCTTGGCCAGCAGCGAGGCCTCCGGGTACTGCCCGCCGTAGTAGACCGCCTGCGGGTGCTTCGGCTTGATCTTGCTGATGACCGCGGAGAAGTCCTTCTGCCCCCCGGTCACCGACTCGTGGTCGAGGATCTTGCCGCCGAGCTTGGTGTACTCCTGGCCGAACTGCTGGACCAGACCGACGCCGTAGGCCAACTGGTCATCCACCGTGGCGGCCGTCTTCTTGCCCGCCGTCGTGTAGAGGTACTGGGCGCCGTACGGCCCCTGGACGGAGTCGGTGGTGGCCGTCCGGAAGTAACTGTCGAACGGCCGCTTCTTGTCGCCCTTGGCGAAGTTCGGGCCCTGGCTCAAGGGGGGGTTGGTGTTCGCCGGCGAGATCTGCACGATCTTCGCTTGCGCGAGGACGGGCTGCACCTGCTGGGACACGGAGGAGTTGAGAGTCCCGATCACCGCGCCGACGTTGGACTCCGAGGCGAGCTTGCTGGCCACCTGGGCGCCGACGTTCGGCGTCGCCTGGTCGTCCTGCGGCTCGTACCGGATGGTCCAACCCTTGATCGTCTTGTTGGCATTAGCCTGCTTCACGGCCAGGTCGACGCTGTTGTTCATGCCGGCACCCAGCGCCGACAGGCTGCCGGACAGCGGCGCGATGAGACCGATGGTGACCGTCTTCCCGCCGTTCCCGCTGCTGCCGCTGTTACTGCTCTTGTTGCTGCCGCAGCCCGCAAGGGCCACCGCGCCGACGACGGCTGGCACTGCCAGCCTGACGATCCTCGATCTCATACGTTGTCCCCTTAGTGAAACCCGAGCACTTCGCCGGTATGGCGAAGTGCACCCGTTTATGCCGGGCGGCTGCAACGTAGCGGCTTGCGGCAGGCAGGCGTGGCAGCGGGGCCGCGTCCGTGACCGAATCGCGACCTGAACCGTCCATTTGCCTAATCCCCGGGCGTTTCCGTACCGGAGAGTACAGCTTCGGCTACGCTCCGCATACTGACCCGGCGGTTCATCGAGGTCGCCTGGATCCACCGGAAGGCCTGCGGCTCGGTCATGCCGTAGTCGGTCTGCAGGACCCCTTTCGCCCGGTCGACGAGCTTGCGGGTCTGCAGCCGGCCCTGCAGGTCGTTGACCTCGGCCTCCAGCGAGACGATCTCGGCGAACCGGCTGGCGGCCATCTCGATCGCCGGGAGGAGGTCGGCCTTGCCGAAGGGCTTGACGAGATAGGCCATGGCGCCGGCGTCGCGGGCCCGCTCGACGAGGTCGCGCTGGGAGAAAGCGGTGAGGATGACCACGGGCGCCACGCGGGCGGTGGCCAGGCGTTCGGCGGCCGCGATGCCGTCGAGGATGGGCATCTGCACGTCGAGGATGACCAGATCCGGTCGGTGCTGCTCGGCGAGCCGGATCGCGGTCTCGCCGTCGCCGGCCTCGGCGACGACGTCGTACCCCTCCTCCTCGAGCATCTCCTTGAGGTCCAGTCGAATGAGCGCCTCATCCTCGGCGATCAGCACGCGGCGCGGCGACTCCCGAAGCGTCATGGTCGCAATCTACCGGCGCCGGACGCGACGGACGGGTAGCCCCGTCGAGACGGTTTGGTAGCCGTGAGTAGGCCTGGTGGGATTCGAACCCACACTGTCGCGAGTTTGAGTCGCGTCCCTCTGCCGTTGGGGTACAGGCCCGTCAGCACGAGGCTAACGTCTCCCGCCACTACTCCCCGCCGATGCGGTGCACCCGCATCGCGTTGGTGGTGCCGGCGGTGCTGGGTGGACTGCCGGCGACGATGACCACCAACTCGCCAGCCTGTAGTCGGCCGGTCTCCAACAGCGCGGCATCGACCTGACGGACCATCTCGTCGGTGTGCCGGACGGCCGGGACGAGGAACGTCTCCACCCCCCAGGTCAACGTCAGCTGATGCCGCACAGCCTCGTCCGGGGTGAAGGCAAGCATCGGGATCACGCACCGGTGCTCGGCCAACTGCCGCGCTGTGTCCCCGGTCTGGGTGAACGCGACGACAGGCGGCCGCCCTCCACGACGCGGGTGACTACCTCGGTGCCACTGCACGTCTCCACGGTGAGCACGACGCGGCCGTCGTCGACGAGGACGGTGTCCCCGGCGCGCGCGTCCGCCGGCAACCCGAGGTACGTCGTCGCGCACCGACCACGGTCGCCGAGGACGTCCTCGGTGGTGATGACGAACCGGTCACCCCGCACGAGGGTCGCGGGCCCGGTGCCGAAGGTGCCGAGTCGGATCTTGGGTCCCTGCAGGTCGACGAGCACGCCGACGCCCGGCCGCTGGCGGCTCGGACCCGGTCGTAGACCGCGCGATGGTCCGCACGCCCGGCGTGGGAAAGGTTGAGCCGGGCCACGTCCATCCCGGCCTCCACCAGCGACCGGATCTGCTCCGGAGTGGAGGTCGCCGGACCCAAGGTACAGACGATCTTCGCGCGCCGAGTCACCGCAGAATCCGACCCCTCACCGCACCGCGGCGAACGCGTTGACGATGCCTCGGCCGTAGAACCCGTTGTTCCCCGGCGGGCCCGCGCAGTAGGCCGACACGTGGGCAGGTGTGCCGCCGGCGAGCGTGTAGCGGAACAGCCGCGGCTGCGGGCAAGCCTGGCCCGCCGCGGAGTTGAGCAGGATGCTGCGGGTAGTGGCGGGAGCCAATGTCCACCCACCCGGGTGCGCCGGATCGGCGTGCCCGTGCTCGCTCACGATGAGCGCGGCGACCCCGACGGCGTGCGGCGCGGCCATCGAGGTGCCCTGCAGGTACTGGTAGTAGGCGCAGCTGCCCCCGGAGCAGTCCTTCACCACCATGTCCGAGGTCGGGTTGCCGTTGGCGTCGATGTCACCGTTGATCCGGGCGAGGCGGGTCGGGTAGGCGGCGAGCACCTCGTTGCGCGGGTCGACGCTGTTGCCCGGGGAGTCGTAGGCGTCTCCGCCCGGCGCCGCCACGTCGGACTGCTCCAGGCCGTAGTTGGAGTAGTACGCCTTGCGGTTGCTGGGTCCGGTGGCGTTGACCACGGTGACACCGTTGGTCTCACCCGGCACCGTGATGCAGCTGTTGTCCACCGTGCGCGGGTGGGCGGTGCCGAGCGGGTAGTCCGGGCTGGTGTCATCCGAGTCCGGGTGACCGAGGTCGGTGCTCTCGTTGCCCGAGGCGGCGATCGGGGCGACGCCGTGGTTGATCGCGTAGGCCATCGCCCGCTGGGTGGCCACCCGGATGGTCCGCTGCTCGCGCTGCTGGCTCGGGGAGTCGGCCGGATTGTCGAGACAGTTGAACAGCCACGGGTCGGTGTAGAAGCTCATGTTGACCACGTCGACCCCGATGTCGCCGGCGTAGGTCAGCGCGTCCAGCGTCGCCGGCAGGAAGAAGAAGCCGGCATCCTGACCGGCCCGCAGGTTGACCAGGGTGACGTTCGGCGCGACCCCGGCGATACCCCGCCCGTTGATCGGCGCGGCGATGGTGCTGGCGACATGCGTGCCGTGGCCGTCGTCGTCCCAGTTGGCCGGGTCCTTGCAGCTGGGGAACTCACACGGGCCGTCGAGCGCGGGGATGTCGGTGGTGAAGTTCCGCGAGAGCCGGGCGTCGAAGTTGTCCACGATGTCGGGGTGCGTGCCGTCGATGCCGGTGTCGATGACGCCGACGAGCACCCGCCGGTCGCCGCGCTGGACGCGGTAGGAGCCGCCGGGCGTGGCGCCGATCTGGCGCATGTCCCACTGCCGGTCGGCCAGCGGCTCGGCCCGGATGCCGGCCGGTCGCACGGCGGTACTCGATCCGTCGTGCGCGGTCCGACGTTGCGCACTCAGCCGCTCGACCGCGTCCCGGGGCGTGCGGCCGGCCTTCGGCGCGTATCCGATGGGCTGGTCCCGCGCCGCGCCGTCGAGGGCGGGCTGCTGCGCGACCCGGTCGGCAAAGGCGCGGTCGGCGGACCGGGCAACGGCATAGCCGATCTTGACGTTCTCCCGGACCACCCGTCCGCCGGCCCGGGCGATGGCGGCGCGCGCCGCGGCCACGCCAGCGCCGTCCTTGAACAGCACGACGTAGTCCTGCGCGGTACCGGTCGCGGTGCTCCCCGAGGTGCTGTGCGAACTGGCGCCGGCCAGCGGTGGGGCCGCCACCAGGCCGACGCCCACGGCGGCCGCCGTCAGGCCCACGAGGATCGTCCGTACCGAGACTCGCACCTGTTACCTCCGGGGTGGCGACGTGCCGCTGGCCGCGCCACGCGACCGTACCGCAAGGGGACAGTCGGAACCGGTTGTTCAGCTCAGACGGCGAGCGCCCGATCGGTCGGCAGCAACGGAGCCGGCAGTGTGGTGTCCCCGAGCAGCGCCCGGTCCACCGCGGCCGCCGCCGAACGCCCCTCGGCGATGGCCCAGACGATGAGTGACTGGCCGCGGCCCATGTCACCGGCAACAAACACCCCCGGCACGCTGGTCTGCCAGTCGTCGGTCCTGGCGACGTTGCCCCGACCGTCGAGCTGCACCCCCAGCTCCTCGAGCAGGGGGCCCCGCTCCGGGCCGGTGAAGCCCATCGCGAGCAGCACGAGGTCGGCCGGCAGGTCGAAGGCGGAGTCCGGCACCGCCTGGAACGCGGCGTCCACCTCGATCAGGCGCAGGCCCGCCACCCGCCCCGAGCCGTCGTCGAGGAAACGCTCGGTACTCACCGAGAACAGCCGCTCGCCACCCTCCTCGTGCGCCGCGGAGGTGCGGAACACCATGGGGTAGGTCGGCCACGGCTGGGTGCTCGGCCGGGTCACTGGCGGCTCCGGCAGGATCTCGAGCTGGCGTACCGAGGCGGCGCCCTGGCGGTGCGCCGTGCCGAGGCAGTCGGCTCCGGTGTCCCCGCCGCCGAGGATGACCACCCGCCGCCCGGCTGCGCTGATCGGCGGCTCAGCCAGGTCACCCTCCTGGACCCGGTTGGCCCACGGGAGGTAGTCCATCGCCAGGTGGATGCCGGCCAGCTCACGGCCCGGAACCGGCAGCTCCCTGCCCTGGGTGGCCCCGCCGGCCAGCACGACGGCGTCGAAGCCGGACAGCAGTTCGGCGGCCGGCAGGTCGACACCGACCGCGCAGGACGAGACGAACCGGGTGCCTTCGGCGCGCATCTGCGCCAGCCGGCGGTCGAGGTGGTGCTTCTCCATCTTGAACTCGGGGATGCCGTAGCGCAGCAGACCCCCGATCCGGTCGTCGCGCTCGTAGACCGTCACCTCGTGGCCGGTACGGGTCAGCTGCTGGGCCGCGGCCAGCCCGGCCGGGCCGGAGCCCACGACGGCGATCTTCTTCCCGCTGCGCCACGAGGGCGGCTGCGCCGGCAGGAAGTCCTGCTCCCAGGCGTGGTCGACGATGGACACCTCGACCTGCTTGATCGTGACGGGATCCGCGCCGATCCCCAGGACGCAGGCCGTCTCGCAGGGCGCCGGGCACAGTCGCCCGGTGAACTCGGGGAAGTTGTTGGTCGCGTGCAGCCGCTCCGACGCGGCCAGCCAGTCGCTGCGCCAGACCAGGTCGTTCCACTCCGGGATGAGGTTGCCCAGCGGGCAGCCGGAATGGCAGAACGGGATGCCGCAGTCCATGCACCGGCCGGCCTGCTTGCTCAACCGGTCGTCGGCGAAGTCCTCGTACACCTCCTGCCAGTCCCGGATGCGCACGTCCACCGGACGCCGGGTGGGCAGCTCACGTGGTGTGCTGAGAAAGCCCTTCGGATCAGCCATGAACGAGCTCCTCGGCCCCCTGGTCGGCCACCTCGGCGAGCTCCGCCTGGTGTCGCTGCTCCTCCAGCACCCGCTTGTAGTCCCGCGGCATCACCTTCGTGATACGTCCCAGCGTGTCCGCCCAGCCGGCCAGGAGACGGGCCGCCACCTCCGAACCGGTCTGCTCGGCGTGGCGCTCGACCACCGCGCGCAGGAAGGCCGCATCCGCCTCGTCGAGCGGGTCGAAGTCGACCATCTCGCGGTTGACCCGGATGCGGGAGAGGTCGAGCACGTAGGCCACCCCGCCGCTCATACCGGCTGCCAGGTTGCGCCCCGTCGGGCCGAGGATGACCACTCGGCCGCCGGTCATGTATTCGCAGGCATGGTCACCCACGCCTTCGACGACTGCCGTCGCGCCGCTGTTGCGGACCGCGAACCGCTCACCGACGACGCCACGGACGAGGGCCTCTCCGCCGGTGGCTCCGTAGAGCAGGACGTTGCCGGCGATGACCTGCTCCTCCGCGCGGTAGGGCACTGTCGGCGCCGGCCGGAGCACGATCCGACCACCGGAGAGGCCCTTGCCTACGTAGTCGTTGGCGTCGCCGACGAGCCGCAGCGTGACCCCCCGCGGCACGAAGGCGCCGAAGGACTGCCCGGCCGAGCCGGTGAACGTCAGCTCGATCGTGCCCTCCGGCAACCCGTCCCCGCCGTAACGACGGGTCACCTCGGCACCGAGCATGGTGCCCACGGTGCGGTTGACGTTGCGGATCGGCAGCTCGAGGCGCACGGGGAGGCCGTCGGAGAGGGCACCCTCGCAGAGCTGGATGAGGGTGTTGTCCAACGCCCGGACCAACCCGTGGTCCTGCCCGGTGACGCAACGCCGGGCGCCCGCGGTGTCCGGCACGTGCAGGATCGGGCTGAGGTCCAGCCCGCTGGCCTTCCAGTGCGCCATGGCGTCCGCGGTGTCGAGCATCTCGGCGTGACCGATCGCCTCGCCCAGGGAGCGGAACCCGAGGGCCGCCAGCAGGGTGCGGACCTCCTCGGCCAGATAGGTGAAGAACGTCTCGACGAACTCCGGCGTGCCGGTGAACCGCTTGCGCAGCTCGGGGTTCTGGGTGGCGATGCCCACCGGGCAGGTGTCGAGGTGGCAGACCCGCATCATGACGCAGCCGGAGACGATGAGCGGCGCGGTCGCGAAGCCGTACTCCTCGGCCCCCAGCAACGCGGCGATCATCACATCCCGGCCGGTCTTCAGCTGCCCGTCGACCTGCACGACGATCCGGTCCCGCAGGCCGTTGAGCAGCAGGGTCTGCTGGGTCTCGGCAAGGCCCAGCTCCCACGGCCCGCCGGCGTGCTTGAGAGATGTGAGCGGCGCCGCGCCGGTGCCGCCGTCATGGCCCGAGATCAGCACCACGTCGGC
The DNA here is from genome assembly GCA_017882785.1 of Frankiaceae bacterium. Classification (GTDB taxonomy): domain Bacteria; phylum Actinomycetota; class Actinomycetes; order JADGOV01; family JADGOV01; genus JADGOV01. Next base: position 1,778 of record JADGOV010000093.1, on the reverse strand, counting down.
GTGCGCCTTGCTGACGCCGGCGGCGACCGTGCCGACGCCAACCTCGGCGACGAGCTTGACGTGAACCCGCGCGCGATCGTTGGCGTTCTTGAGGTCGTGGATGAGCTGGGCCAGGTCCTCGATGGAGTAGATGTCGTGGTGCGGCGGCGGGCTGATCAGGCCCACCCCGGCCGTGGAGTGCCGGGTCTTGGCGATCCACGGGTACACCTTGTTACCGGGCAGCTGGCCGCCCTCGCCGGGCTTGGCCCCCTGGGCCATCTTGATCTGCAGGTCGTCGGCGTTGACGAGGTATTCACTCGTCACGCCGAAGCGGCCGGAGGCAACCTGCTTGACCGCGCTGCGCCGCAGCGGGTCGTGCAGCCGATCGGCGTCCTCCCCGCCCTCACCGGTGTTGGACTTGCCGCCGAGGCGGTTCATGGCGATGGCCAGTGTCTCGTGCGCCTCAGCGCTGATCGAGCCGTAGGACATCGCGCCGGTGGAGAACCGGCGGACGATGTCGGTGACCGGTTCGACATCCTCGACTGGCACCGGCGGGCGCTCGCCCAGCTTGAACCGGAACAGGCCACGCAGCGTCATCGTCTGCTCGGCCTGGTCGTCGACCGCCTGGGTGTACTGCTTGTAGACGTCGAACCGCTTGACCCGGGTCGCGTGCTGCAGCAGGAACACGGTCTCGGGGTTGAACAGGTGCGGCTCGGCGCCGCGGCGCCACTGGTACTCCCCCCCGGTGTCCAGCTTCTGGTGCGGGGCCTCGACGCGCGGGTGGGCGTGGCGGTGGCGGCTGGCCACCTCTTCGGCCAGGATGTCGAGGCCGACGCCGCCGAGGCGGGACGTGGTGCCGGTGAAGTAGGCATCGACCACCTCGGGGCCGAGTCCCAGCGCCTCGAAGACCTGCGCCCCGGTGTAGGAGGCGACGGTGCTGATGCCCATCTTCGACATCACCTTGAGCACGCCCTTGGACAGTGCCTTGAGGTAGTTGCGGACCGCCTGCTCCGGGGGGACCGTGATCGCGCCGCCCCGGGCCAGCTCCTCGACGGTCTCCATCGCCACGTACGGGTTGACCGCCGCCGCGCCGTAGCCGAGCAGCAGCGCGACGTGGTGCACCTCGCGGACGTCGCCCGCCTCGACGATGAGCCCGACCTGCGTCCGGGTCTTCTCCCGGATCAGGTGGTGGTGCACCGCGCCGGTGAGCAGCAGCGAGGGGATGGGGGCGTGCGCGGCGTCGGAGCCGCGATCGGAGAGTACGACCACGTGGGCGCCGGCGGCGATCGCGGCGCTGACCTCGGCGCAGATCCGGTCCAGGGCTCCCCACAGCGCCACGCCGCCGCCCTCGGCGTCGAACACGCCCTGGACGGTGACCGCGGCGAAGCCGGGCAGGTCGCCGTCGGCGTTGACGTGCATGATCTTGGCGAGGTCGTCGTTGTCGAGCACCGGGTAGGGCAGCGCCACATGACGGCAGGAGGCGGGCACCGGATCGAGCAGGTTGCCCTCCGGGCCGATCGTGCTGCCCAGGCTGGTGACCAACTCCTCCCGGATGGCGTCCAGCGGCGGGTTGGTCACCTGCGCGAAGAGCTCGCTGAAGTAGTCGAAGAGCATCCGCGGTCGACTGGACAACACGGCGACCGGAGTGTCGGTGCCCATCGAGCCGAGCGGCTCCATGCCGTCGCGCGCCATCGGGGCGAGGAGCACACGCAGTTCCTCCTCGGTGTAGCCGAAGACCTGCTGGCGGCGCACCACCGAGGCGGTGTCCGACACGTGGTGCTCACGCTCGGGCAGGTCCT
>JADGOV010000204.1 GCA_017882785.1 Frankiaceae bacterium | reverse complement strand
CCGGGGCGGTGGGAAGCCGACGTCGTGCTCGCCGACGGCGGCACGGCCCACGTTCGGCCGATCGTCGCCGAGGACGGGGACCGGTGGAGCCGCTTCATCGCGAGGTTGTCCCCTCGGACGATCTATTTCCGCTTCTTCACGGAGCATCCCCAGCTTGGGCCGGCTGAGCGGGAGCACTTCACCAACGTCGACCACGTGGGACGGGTGGCGTTCGTCGCCTTGCTCGGCGATGAGATCGTTGGAGTCGGGCGGTACGACCGGATACCGGGCTCGCTGGTCGCCGAGGTGGCGTTCGTCGTCGCAGACGAGCATCACGGCCGGGGCGTGGGCTCGATCCTGCTGGAGCATCTGGCCGCGGCCGCCCGCGAGCGGGGTCTGCGCCGGTTCGAGGCCGAGGTGCTCACCGGGAATCCCACGATGGTCCGGGTGTTCCAGGACGCGGGGTTCCGCATCGAACGGGAGTTCGAGCGTGGCTCGACGACCCTGGCCTTCGACATCGAGCCGACCGAAGAGTCGGTCGAGGTGATGCGCGCGCGGGAGCATTGGGCTGAGTCCCGGTCGATCGCGCGGCTGCTCCACCCGGGGGCGGTCGCGGTCGTGGGCGCTTCCCGCTCGCCCGATTCGTTGGGCCATACCGTGTTGCGCCACATCCTGGACGGTGATTTCCCGGGCCCCGTCTACCCGGTGAATCCGGCCGCGACGGCGGTGGCTTCGGTGCAGGCCTACCCCTCGGTGCTTGACATCCCCGAGGCGGTGGACCTCGCGGTTGTCATCGCGCCGGTGGCCGCGCTGGCGGAGGTGGTCGCGCAGTGCGGGGCCAAGGGGGTCTGCGGGCTCGTCGTCGTCACCGACCTGGGGGATCCGGAGGTGGACCGGGCTGTGGTGTTGCAGGCGCGCGGGTACGGGATGCGAGTCGTGGGCCCCGGCTCGTTGGGCCTGATCTGCCCGGGGCTTGGGCTCAACGCCTCCCTGGCGCCCATCCTGCCCGGCCTCGGGCGGGTCGGCTTCTTCTCCGAGTCGGGACCGTTCTTGGACGCGGCGCTGCTGGAGGAGGGCGTCCGGCGTGGGCTCGGGGTCTCGACGTTCGTCTCGGGCGGCAACGGGGTCGACGTCAGCAGTGATGCCCTGCTCCAGTTCTGGGAGGAGGACGAGGGCACCGACGTGGTGCTGCTCTACCTGGAGGCTGTCGGCAAGCCCCGCAAGTTCGCCCGGCTCGCCCGCCGGGTCAGCTGGCGTAAACCGGTCGTGGTGTTGATGGCGGCCGCCGCGACTGACGTGGAGGCCGCCGTGCTGCGGCAGGCGGGCGTGGTCCTGGTCCAGAACGGGACCGAGTTGTGCGACGTGGCGATCCTGCTCGTCTCCCAACCGCTGCCTGCGGGGCGTCGGCTGGCGGTGGTCAGCGACTCTCCCGCCCTGGCCCGGCTCGCCGTGTCGGCCGCCGGGTCGCTCGGGCTTCCCCGCCCCGATCCGCGCATCCTCGCCTACGGGACGCCCGCCCAGGCCTACCGGCAGGCCGTCGACGACGCGGCCCGGGAGGCCGACGCGGTGCTGGTGATCCTCGTCCCACCGGAGAACGCTGGCCGGCGAGAGATCGCGGCCGCGGTGGCTGGCGCCACCGCTGACACTGGCAAGCCGGTGCTGGCCGCGGTGATGTCCTACGACGGCGGACCGCCGGAGCTGGGCGACGTCCCGTCCTACCCCTCACCGGACAGCGCCGTGCGCGCGTTTACCCGCGCCGTGGAGTACGCCGAGTTCCGGGCCCGACCCCCCGGCCGGTTCCCGATGGCTCCGCCGGTTGACATGCCCGCGGCCCGCGCGGCCGCCGCTGAAGGGCGGATCACTGATCTCTTGGGCGTCTACGGCATCGCCGTCGACCCTGCCGTGCCGGTGCATTCGGCGGAGGAGGCTGTCGCCGCGGCGGGCGCGGTGGGATGGCCGGTCGCGCTCAAGGCGACCGCACGCGGCTACCGGCACCGTCCGGAGCTGCGCGGCGTGCGGCTCGACCTCGCGGACGAAGGGCAGCTGCGGGCCGCGTTCGACACGTTGTCGGGGCTGCCCGATGCCGGGCTGGTCGTGCAGCACATGGCCCCACCGGGGGTGGCCGTCACCATCGGCGCGATGGAAGACCCCGTCGTTGGCCCGCTGGTCTCCTTCGGCGTCGCCGGCGTCGCGACCGACCTGCTGGGCGACCGCGCGTACCGCATCCTGCCGCTGTCCGACGTCGATGCCGCGGAGCTGGTCCGATCCGTCAGGGCCGCGCCGCTGCTGTTCGGCTACCGGGCCCGGGCGCCGGTGGACGTGCCCGCCATCGAGGAGCTCCTGCTGCGGGTGGCCCGGCTGGCCGACGAGCTCCCCACCATCAACCGGCCCGACACCGCGCCCGGCGGTCACCAACTGGTGTCGCTGGAACTCAACCCCGTGATGGCCGGGACGTCCGGCGTCAGGGTGCTGTCCGCGCAGGCCCGACGGGGTCCTTCGGTGCCGAGGAGGGACGTCGGCCCGCGCCGGATCCAGTGAGTGCAGGTGAGGCGCACGCCCCGTTGCCTGGTGCCGGCACCACCCCGACCGCGCTGCCGGCGGCCCTTAGCCTCGGCAAGAGCGAGACCCTGCTCACGGTCGTCGTGGGCGACCGGGTTCTGCTCATGGGCAAGGCGCCCCCGATGAAGGCGCGTGCCCCCACTTACCGCAGGGTGTCCCAGGAAGGGCCTGCTCGGCCTGGCTCCGGCGCGAGAGGCGCGCTCTCGCCCGCTTCGGCCGCGTTCCGGTCATCCCGGCGGAGGCGACGCCGAAGGCGGATCGCAGCAGCACGCACGTCCCCTCAGCGTCGCCGGGACTGTCCTCGATGAGGAGCCCGCGGGCCATGTTGGTGGCGGGTCCACCGATGCTTCGGTCAGCGGGGTGGCAGGCGCATGATGCTGAGCCAGTAGTGCTCAATGCCGAGGACGGCGCGGGCGAAGTCGTCGGGGTCGAACGGTTTGGTGACGTAGCCGGCGGCCTGCAGGTCGTAGCTGCGCACGACGTCGGTCTCGGTTGCGGAGGAGGTCATTACCACGACCGGGATGCGGCGCAGCCCGGGGTCGGCTTTGAGG
>JADGOV010000203.1 GCA_017882785.1 Frankiaceae bacterium | reverse complement strand
CCCCAGCCCTGGCCGACGCCCTTTCCGGACCGGCCCGGGAACAATGAGCCAGCACGTTGTCCTGACGGAAAAGTTGCGGCGCCCTGAGGCCGCCGGGCTCGCTCGTGCCCGGCTGGAGGGCCCGCTGCTGGACGGCAACAGCCGGCTCGGCCTGGTGGTGGCGCCGCCGGGCTCCGGCAAGACAACGCTTCTCGCCCGGGTGGCGGCAGCCTCCCCGTTGCCAGTTGCCTGGTATCGCGTCACCGCTGACGACGCGCAGGAATCGGTGCTGGTCGCGCACCTGGCCCGGACCCTGCGCGACGCCCTCGGCATCGACATCGACGACACCACGATGGGCACGGTGCTGGCCTCACTGGAGGGCTGGTCGGGCCCGGGCGCGATGGTCATCCTCGACGACCTGCACGAGATCGCCGGCAGCGCCGCCGAAGTCGGCCTCGAGCAGTTCGTGACCTTACGGCCCCATCACCTCAAGGTGATGGTCGGCTCCCGCCGCCAGCCCGGAATGAACATCCCTCGGCTGCGGGTCTCCGGAGCGCTGCACGAGATCTCCAGCGACGACCTGCGGTTCCGGTCGTGGGAGGTCGAGGAATTGTTCATCAGCGTCTTTCACGAGCCGTTGTCGCCCGAGTCGGCCGCGGCGTTGACCCGCCGCACCGGCGGGTGGGCTGCCGGCCTGCAGTTGTTCCACCTGTCGACCAACGGACGCAGCCCGGCCGACCGGCAGCGAGCCGTGGCCGACCTGGGTGGCCGATCCAAACTCGTTCGGTCCTACCTCGCCCGCAACGTGCTGGCCGAGTTGCCCGAGGATCGCCGCCAGTTCCTCCTGCGCACCTGCACGCTCGGTTCGCTGACCGGCGCGCTCTGCGATGCCCTGCTGGAAACGACCGGCAGCGCAAGCATTCTCGACGAGCTGGAGCAGCAACAGATGTTCACGTCATCGGAGGACGACGGCACCACCTTCAGGTACCACGAAGTACTGCGCACGCACCTGGAATGGGCGCTGGTCCAGGAGTACGGCGCGGCGGGCGCACGCGGCTGGTATTCCAGGAGCGCCGAGCTGCTCGAGTCGAACGGCGATCTCCGCGGCGCGGTCAGGGCGTACGCGCGTGCCGAGGACTGGGGCGCAGTCGCCCGGCTGATCCAGGCCTCCGGCAGCGGGCCGGCCGACTCCGCGACCGGCGCGGACATCCTGCTGCCGGCGGCGGTCGTGCAGCACGACCCGTGGCTGTCGCTGGCCGAGGCCCGCCGCCGGGTACGCGAGGGATCGCTCAGCGCCGCGGTGCAGGCCTTCAAGCAGGCCGAAAGCTTGCTCGACGAGCCCGATTTCCGGGACAGCTGTAGCCGCGAGCGCGCGGTAGCGGTGATGTGGAGCGTTGGCCGGGCAGCCGGACCGGGCTGGCTCGGCGACCCGCACCCGGAGAACCGACACTGGTCGGTACGGCTGCGGGAAGCCACCCTGCGAGCGCCGGGCGCGCAGGTCGGCGCCCCCACCGGCACCATTGTCGGCACAGCTGACCGGGGCGGCCGCTACCGGCAGTTCTCCGGCGCGGGGCCCGGCGACGTGCTCTCCCGTGGGCTGGCCGCCCTGCTCGACGGGGATGCCGGTACCTCACGTCGACTGCTGGAATCTGTCGAAGCCGACGAGCGGGCCGATGCCACCCACCGGTCACTGGCCCAGTTCGCCGGTACCGCCATCGACCTGCTGACCGGGAACTGCGCCGGCACGTCCGGCGCTCTCGGCCAGGTCGCGCTGGACGCCGAACTCGCCGGGCTGCCCTGGCTCGCCAGGCTCGCCCGCGGCGTGCAGGAGGCGGTCCTGGTCGCCCTCGGCTCGCCGGCCTGGCGACTCACCGCCTGCGCAGACCTGCTGGTGGAGTGCGAGAGAACCGGCGACGATTGGGGCGCCGCGCTGCTGAAGCTGATGGTGTCGATCGCCGCACAGATCGCCGACCAGGACGCCGACCCCGCCGACTTCGCCGACGCTGCACGGCGTTTCCGTCAACTGGATGCTCCCGTGCTGGCGATATGGGCAGAGGCACTACGAGCGTGCTTTCTCGTCCGCGCCGGAGCGCCTGGCGCACAGGAATTTTCGACCAGAGTGGCGGCGGCGGCCCGCGCCGTCAACCTGCCGGCCGCGGCGGAACTGGCATGTTCGGCGATGCCGGCGGTCACCGCGGAAGGTCCCCAGCACGACGGCCCACCCGGCCTGGCCGGACTCAGTGCGCTGCTCCCGCGCCGGAGACGCACCATGATCCCTTCCCGGACCACCCGACCCGGCACGGCGGGAGTTGAACCCGACGATGCGAGTGCCGGCGCCCGTGCCGGTGCCGTCGCCGTCGCCGACGCCGGTGCAGTCGCCGACGCCGCATCGGCGACCGCCCGTCCCGATCCGGCGTCGTCGACCGCACCGCCGCCGGTCCAGGTCAGCTGCTTCGGCGGTTTCCGAATCCAGATAGCGGACGAACAGGTCGATCTCGGGTCGCTACGCCCCAGGGCCCGGGCACTGCTGCGATTGCTGGCGCTGACCCCCGACCACGACGTGCACCGGGAGAGGTTGGTCGACGCGCTGTGGCCGGGCGTCGACCTGTCAGTCGGCACCCGGCGCCTGCAGGTGGCGGTTTCCAGCGTGCGACAACTGTTGGAGCAGAGCGGGTTGTCGGGACCGGACGTGCTCACCCGACACGGCGATGCCTATCGGCTGGCGCTGCCGGCGGGCAGCACCTTCGACATTCGCAGCTTCGACTCGGCGCTGCGGGAGGCGGCCTCCTGCGCGGCGCGCGGCGACACGTCCGGCAGTGCGCAGGCCCGCGCGGCGGCTCTCGCGCTGTACACCGGGGACCTGCTACCCGAGGACGGCCCCGCCGAATACCTCGTCGACGACCGCGACCGCTACCGGCTCGCCGCGGCATCCGCTGCCGCCGGGCTGGCCAGGGACACCCTCGAGCTCGGCCGGACGCGCGAGGCGTTGGATGCCGCCCGGCTGTCCGTTCAACTGGACCGCTACCAGGACCTGGCGTGGGAACTGCTGGTCGAGGTGCACGAGGTCACCGGTGATTCCAGCGCGGCAGCTCGCGCGCGGCACGAGCATGCCAGGGTGCAGGC
>JADGOV010000202.1 GCA_017882785.1 Frankiaceae bacterium | reverse complement strand
GGCACTCGGGGCTGCATGAGCGATAGCAGAGCCTCGGCACTCGGGGCTGCATGAGCGATAGCAGAGCCTCGGCACTCGGGGCTGCATGAGCGATAGCAGGCTAGCCCGCGTGTCATCCCGCGATCGGACGGCAGTGCTGCTAACAAGGGTGAAGGAGTTCCCACCTTTGACAGGAAGACGTCATGATCGACGCCATCGACCGGGCCGCGCTACGACGTACGGTCGCTGTTGTCAACGGCAAGGGAGGTGTCGGCAAGACCAGCATCACCGCGAACCTCGCCGGCCTTTACGCCGCCGCCGGCTACAGAGTGCTGGCGGTCGATCTCGACCCACAGGGGAACCTTGGCAATGACCTGGGCTACTTGGGTGCCGGTTTGAGCGACGACGGCGCCGCCTTCCAAATGGCCGCGACGGTCGGTGCCGCACCGACGCCGGTTCGCGACGTACGACCCAACCTCGATGTGGTGCCAGGCGGCGAACAGCTGCACGACTTGGCGGCCGTTCTGCAGTCCCGCCGGTTGACCGGCCGCGGGGGAGTGGAGTCACTGGCAGCCAGCCTTGGAGCGGTCGCTGGTGGCTACGACCTCGTGCTGCTGGACTGCCCGCCGGGCAGTGACGTGTTGCAGGCCGGGGCGCTGGCGGCGGCCCGCTGGGTGCTGGTGCCGTCCAAGACCGACGATGCCAGCCGAGCCGGTCTGCGTGAGGTGGCTCGCCGGTTCGTTGCGGCGCGGCAGACCAACCCGGAGCTCACGCTGATCGGGGTGGTGCTGTTCGGGGTGAACCCGAGCGCCCGGCGGGTGGTCGCACAGGCGCGGGAGACGCTCGTGCAGGACCTGGGCGGTGCGGCGCCGGTACTGGACGCGGTGATCCGGCATGTGGAGGCGGCGGCGGTCGACGCTCGCGGCCGGGGCCAACTGGTCCACGAGCTCGAACGCGACGTCCATACCGCGCCCAAGTGGTACGAACGGCTTCGCCACCCGGATCAGGGGCGGCTGGAGCCGTTGGCGAGCAGCGCCGGTCCGCTGGCGGAGGACTACCAGCGGCTGGCGGAGGAGGTGCTCGCCCGGATCGTCGCGGTCGAGCAGACCGCCGAGGTGCCTGCGTGAGCGCCGGCCTGGGAAACCAGCCGAGCCGACTCCCGGCCACCGACTTGGCCGACGCGTTCGGGCCGCCCAACCGCGCTGCTGGCCTCGCCGGCCGGCTCACCCAACTGCCGTCCCGCTCTGAACCGGTACCGGCACCCGAGGCGCCGCAGAACGAGGAAGGCGTCAGCCGGCCACCAGGGCAGAAGGGCGCGGGAGAGAGGCCGCGACGGCGCCGGGCGGAACAGGAACAGACTGCCGCCCCGGTTCAACCGATCATCGTGTATCTGTCGGCCTCGCTACGAGACAGGCTCCGTCACCACGCCACCAGTACCGGCCGCAGCTATACCGAGCTGACGCTTGAAGCGCTGGATGCCACGCATCGCCGCCTTGGCGACCTGGTCGCGGACGCCACCTCGGCTACGACTCGGCCCGGCAGTCTGTTCACCGGCGCACCGCGGCCGCGTCGGCTCCGTCACGATGAACCCCAGGTACAGGTAAGTCTCCGTCTCTTGCGGCAGGACATCGACGTCATCGACCGACTCGTTACCGACCTGCAAGCCCCAAACCGCAGCAGCTTAGTCGCGACCGCTTTAGGGGCCCACCTGTCCTGACTGCCCTCGCTAAGCTAGGCGCCGGGCACCAGCCCGAGGCAGATGCTGCCGAGGAGAAGCTCACCCAACCTGCAAGAGCAGATCGCCGCCTTCAGGCCGGCGATTCTTCTGCTGTCTCGGCCTGCACCCCCGGTACCACGATCGGTGCCTACGCCGCCTCCGCTCTGACTTCGACCACCTTCCACGCCGCTGGCACCCACCTGGACGAGCCCTCCACAGTGAGAGCCTGCTTACCGAGGTCGGCCACCTCCGGTACAGCAGCATGATCTCGTCCACCACCTCACTCGTAGGGCCCGTGCAGGACGGGGACAGTCACCGACTCCCGGTCACCTGCCGGGCCTGCCTACGTGCCCGCCCCCCCGACGTCAAGGGCGCTTCGCGTCGCCTTCGGCGATGGGCCTTTGGCCCACCCTCGACCCCGGGGCCCCCTGCGGACACTCTTGGCAGGAAACACGGGCAGGCAGGGGCCTGCCCGTGCCAAACGGCCCGGCGCGCGACCTAACCGGTCCGTAGGTGGCGCACCACGGCCTCGGCCGTTCGGGGGAGGGGGCCAGGCCGGCTGAATGTCGTCCTCGGTCACGCTCGCCTTCGTCACCGACTCGCCGCGCCGCAGCACTATCCGCGCCGCCAGGTCCGACAGCTCACGGATGATGTCCGGCGTGACGTAGAGGTGTCACCCGCCGCGTGCCGGTCCGGCTGTGCCGGTCGGGCGTAGCGCCGCGTCGTCCGGGGTCCGCGTGGCGGGCGGACTCCCTGGACATCCCGGAGGGGGACCCCCGGCGTCGAGCGGTCCCGAGGGGGGTCCGCCGAACCACCTCGCCACCCCGGGGGCGCAGCAGCTACCGCCAGCGAGAAGACTCCCTCGCCTGCCGGCCGAGCTGTTAGCCCTTTCAACTATACGGAACGTTACGGGGGGTGAAACTGGACGTTACGAAACCCGGGAGGCAGGCTCATGGCAGCCGTTGGTCAGGCCACGTGCGCTTTCCCCGGATGCGCCCGGCCGCGGGTGCCCGCGCCGTCGGGCGGCGGCCGGCCAGCGGCGTACTGCGACGACACCGGGCACACAGCGGTGACCGCGTTCCGGGGCCCGCCGTGCGGCAACTGGCGCGGCGGCGGCCACGGATAGGGCGATGACGTCGGGGTGCGGCCGCGAGCCTGGCCGGGATGCGGCGGCGGTCGGTGGCCGATCAGGCGGGGGAGGAGCTGGCCGGGCATCGGCAGCGACTCGACGCTTTGGTCGAGGCCGCGTTGGAATCGCTGGACGGGGCGGGTGACCCGGCCGCGGTGGAGGCGGAGCTGGCCAGCATGCGGTTGGAGATGACCCGCTGGTGGATACCGACGCGGTCCTGGCGGGGGAGGGCGGGACCGGCGGCCGCGGAGGAGAGGGCGGCCCGGGCCGAGCAGCTCC
>JADGOV010000034.1 GCA_017882785.1 Frankiaceae bacterium | reverse complement strand
CGACCACGTGAACGGCCCAGAGGTGCCCCCGCATACCGGCTGCTGGTCACGCTGACCGGTCGGGTCGAGCCCGGCTACCAGCCGTTCAGTGGGAAGGACTGGGCGCTCCAGGGCACATCCTGATTCGAGTCCATCGTTGAATGGACCCGTGTGGCGGGGGAAACGCAGCTGATCACGCCGGAGCCACCCTCACCGCGGATCGCCCGCTGATTCAGCGATAGCCGGTTCCCGCCTCGGGCGTTGACCGTATCTTGCGGAGCGGGCACACTCGCCCCGGCCCATGCTCGGTGGCACATCTGGAGGCAGCACGGTGGGAAGACTGATTGCCGGCGCGGTCGCTGGCTGCGCCGCGGTCGCGGTCGTCACGACTGCCGCTGCCCCGACGCGTGCCGCGTCAGCCAGCCTGCCTGCGGCGGCACCGGGGCTGCGGGGGCCGGCGGCGGCCGCGACGAGCGCGCAACGCATTGCCTGGGTCGCCCACCGGCCCCTGCTGTTCGTCGGTCGGTGACCTCAGGCAGGTAGGCCCAAGTAGGGCAGGATCGATCATACGGAGGCAGCTACCCGGGAAGGCTTGACCATGCTCTTGCTTCACCGTGCCGAGCGGGCCGACCGGCTTGCTGACGGGCTGGCGGAGGTGCTTCGCAACGGGCCGAGTGATCCCTTCACCGCGGACGTGGTCGCGGTACCCGCTCGCGGCGTCGAGCGCTGGTTGGCGCAGCGACTCTCCAACGTCCTCGGGGCCGAACCGGGACGCGCGGACGGCGTCTGCGCCAACATCGCCTTTCCCTCCACGGGGGCTCTCGTCGAGCAGGCGCTCGCGGCAGGCAGCGGGGTCGATCCAGCAGCGGACCCCTGGCACCGTGCACGGCTCGTCTGGCCGTTGCTGGCGGTTCTCGAGGACTCTACGGAGGAGTCCTGGTGCCCGTCGGCGGCTTCCCAAGCCGATCGGCCGGGGGGGCAGTTCATCGCAGCCGCCCATCTTGGCGCGCTCTACTCCTCCTACGCTGACTACCGCCCGGCCATGCTGCAGGCGTGGGCACGGGGCGATGACCTCGACGGCGCCGGCGCCGTCCTGGACGGGGATTTGGCGTGGCAGGCGCCGCTGTGGCGGCTGCTCCGCGACCGGATCGGCACTGCCAGCCCCGCCGAACGGCTCGCTACCGCCTGCTGCGCGCTGCGGGAACGTCCGGAGTCCGCGGATCTCCCCGGCCGGGTGTCGCTGTTCGGTCCGACCCGGCTGACGACCCAGCAGCGGGCCGTGGTGGCCGCACTGGCAGAGCGCCGCGACGTGCACCTGTGGCTGCCGCACCCGTCTCCCGCGCTGTGGGAGCGGGTCCGGCGGGATGCCGCGGCGTGCGGCGCCGGCCGCCGACAGGCGGACCCGACCGCGGTCCTGCCCGCGCATCCGCTGCTGTCCTCCCTCGGCCGGGACGCTCGCGAGCTGCAGGTGCTCCTGGCCTCCGACGCCGAGGCGCTCGACCGGCACCATCCCGCCCCGCCGGGGGAGCCGGTGAGCCTGCTGGGACAGCTGCAGCACGACCTGCGCATCGACCGCGCGCCGGAGGAGCACCCCGTCGGCGACCGAGATGACCGCCCACTGCTCGCCGCCTCAGATCGCAGCGTGCAGGTGCATGCGTGCCACGGCCCGGCCAGGCAGGTGGAGGTCCTGCGGGAGGTACTCCTCGGGCTGTTGGCGGCCGATCCGTCGTTGGAACCTCGCGACGTCCTCGTCATGTGTCCGGATATTGAGTCCTTCGCGCCGCTGATCTCAGCGGCGTTCGGTCTGGGGGAGGAGCGCGGCGCGGCCGAGCATCCCGGGCACCGGCTGCGGGTGCGACTCGCGGACCGCTCGCTGCGGCAGACGAATCCGTTGTTGGCTGTGCTGGCGCAGCTGCTCGACCTCGCCGATGCCCGGGTCACCGCCTCGCAGGTGCTCGACCTCGCTGCCTCTGCCCCGGTGCGTCGCCGTTTCCGTTTCGACGACGACGACTTGGAGCAGGTGCGGGACTGGGTCGCCCGAGCCGGCGTCCGCTGGGGCCTCGATGCACTCCATCGGGCGCCCTACCACCTCGATCGCGTGCCCCAGAACACCTGGCAAGCCGGTTTGGATCGGATCCTGCTGGGCGTTGCCATGGCCGAGGACGACAACCGCTGGCTCGGTCTGGCACTGCCAATGGACGACGTCGACAGCAGCGACATCGACCTGGCGGGCCGGCTTGCCGAGATGCTCGATCGGCTACGGCACGCGCTGGGCAGCCTCGGCGACGTCCAGTGCCTCACAGCGTGGGTGACGGCGCTGAGCTCGGCATTGACCGCGCTGACGTCGGTGACCGAAGCGGACCAATGGCAGCGTTCGCAGGCCGACGCCGAGCTGGCGGAGGTCGCGGCGGACGCCGGCAATCAAGCCGATGACGTCCGCCTGTCGCTGGCCGACGTGCGGGCAGTGCTCGCCCGCCGGCTACGGGGCCGCCCGACCCGGGCGAACTTTCGTACGGGTGCACTGACCATGTGCTCGATGGTGCCGATGCGTTCGGTGCCGCACCGGGTGGTCTGTCTGCTCGGACTGGACGACGGACGCTTCCCCCGCGACGTCACCGAGGACGGGGACGACATCCTGGCCCGCGATCCGTGCGTGGGCGAACGGGATCGCCGCAGCGAGGATCGTCAGCTGCTGCTGGATGCCATCTGCGCTGCTCGCGACCACCTTGTCGTGGTCTACACCGGCGCTGATGACCGTACCAACACGCCCCGAACCCCGGCCGTGCCGATCGGAGAGATCCTCGACGCGATCGACCTGACAGTACGAACAGAGGACGGGACCCCACCCCGCGAGCAGATCGTCGTGCGCCACCCGCTGCAGCCGTTCGACGCGCGCAACTTCGCCGCCGGAGCGCTCGGTGTGCCTGGGCCTTTCAGTTTCGACCGTCCGTCGCTCGAGGGTGCTCGGGCCGCCGCGCTTCCCCGGGATCCGACCCGACCGTTCCTGTCCGTACCGTTACCCTCACAGGAAGCCGACAGCCCGGCAGCCGACAACCCGGTCGACCTCGACGATCTCATCCGCTTCCTGGAGCACCCGGTCCGCGGCTTTTTGCGGCAGCGCCTCGGGGTCACCCTCCCCGGCGAAGAGGAGGAGGTCGCGGATGCGCTGAGCGCGGAGCTGGATCCATTGCAGCGCTGGGCCGTCGGCGACCGGCTGCTGCAAGCACGGCTGGCGGGTGGGGATCCGGAGAGCTGCCGGCAGGCGGAGTGGCGACGTGGCAGCCTCCCGCCGGGCGCGCTGGGGAGTGCGGTGCTCGACCGCGTCCTGGCCGACGTGGAACCGCTGGTGAGCGCGGCCGGTACCCTTCGAGCGGCCCCCCTGGGCAGCGTGGAGATCGCCGTGGCTCTGCCGGACGGCCGGCGGCTGAGCGGCGTCGTTTCGGGCGTTTCACGCGACGTGCTGCTGCGGGTGGTCTACTCCCGGCTCGGGCCCAAGCACCGGCTGCGGGCGTGGACGCAGCTGCTGGCCCTGGCCGCCACCGCCCCACCCCGATCATGGGTGGCGGCCACCGTCGGACGGGGATCGAGCACCTGGCCCAGGCGCTCGACCCTCGCCGCGTCGAGTGAGACGGCCGCATCGGTCCTGGCCGACCTCGTCGACCTGTACGACCGTGGCCTGCGGGAACCGCTGCCGCTGCCGCTGTCGACCGCCTACGCCTACGCCGACGCGCGACGCGCCGGTCGCACCGTCGCGGAAGCCTTGGTCGCGGCAGCGTCGGCGTGGGACGCCGGTCACGCCGGCGCCGAGCGCGCCGACCTCCATCATCAGCTGGTGTGGGGCGAGCAGCCGGTGTTCGAGATCATGCTGCAGGAGCCGCCCCTCGAGCAGGAACAGCTCGACCCGGCGCTGCGGGAACCGAGCCGGTTCGGGACGCTCGCCCGACGGCTCTGGCAGCCGCTGCTGGCCGCCGAAACGCTGGGTCCTGCGTGAGCGGCCCCGCTGACCTTGCTGACGCCTTTGACGTGTACGGGACGCTGCCGGTCGGCACGACCGTGGTGGAGGCCAGCGCCGGCACCGGCAAGACCTTCGCCCTGGCCGCGCTGGCAACCCGTTACGTCGCCGAAGGCGTGGCGCCGCTGGACACGCTCATGGTGGTTACCTTCGGCCGGGCCGCCACGCAGGAGCTGCGGCAGCGGGTCCGTCGCCGGCTCGTCAGCGCCGAGCGGGGACTGGCGGACCCGGGCCGGGCTCGTTCGGGTGCCGACCTGCTGGTCCGGTTCCTCGCCACGGCTCCCGATGCCGACGTGGTCCTTCGGCGGCGGCGGCTGACGGCCGCCCTGGCCACCTTCGACGCGGCAACCATCGCCACGACGCACGGGTTCTGCCAACAGATGCTCGCCGGTCTGGGCGTGGCCGGTGACAGAGCGGATGTACCCGTGGTGACCGATCTGGACGATCTGGTGACCGAGGTGGTCAACGACCTCTACGTGCGGAAGTTCGCCCCGCCCGGCTCTCGTCCTCCCGCCATGTCCTACGCGGGTGCCTTGTCCGTGGCGAGGGCTGCGGTGGCCGATCGGCAGGCCCGGCTGGAACCCGTGTCCGGACCCTTGTCCGGGCCCACCTCGGATGCGGAGTGGGCGCAGCGGTGGGGGCTGGCGACCGCCGTCCGGGCGGAGGTGGACCGGCGCAAGCGCCAACGAGGGCTCCTGGACTTCGACGACATGCTGTTCCGGTTGCGGGACGCGCTGGCCGACACCCGCACCGGGCCGGCGGCGCGGGCGCGGCTGGGCAACCGTTTCGCCGTGGTGTTGGTCGACGAGTTCCAGGACACCGATCCGGTGCAGTGGGACATCCTCCGGCTGGCTTTCGCCGAGACGGCGACCCTGGTGCTGATCGGTGACCCCAAGCAGGCGATCTATGGATTTCGGGGCGCCGACGTCGTGACCTATCTGGCCGCCGCGGGCAGTGCACGGACTCACCAGACGCTCTCGGTCAACTGGCGCAGCGACGCTCCGCTGGTGGCTGGGCTCGGTGAGCTGTTCGGCGGCGCCGCACTGGGCGACCCGCGCATCCTCGCCCGGCCGGTCCGCGCCGCCCACGACGGGCCGCGGCTCCGCTCGGCGCCGGGGGGCGCACCTCTGCGGCTGCGGGTCGTGCGCCGTGACGGGCTGCCACCCGTCCGCGGCGGGACACGGGTGGGTCCTACCCGCCAGCGCGTCGCCGACGACCTGGCCGCCGACGTGGTTCGGCTGCTGGCCAGCCCGGCCGTCCTGCAAACGGAGGGAGGGGACCGACCGCTGCGACCCGGCGACGTCGCGGTGCTCGTTCGTACGCACGCTCACGGTGCGCTGATCCGCGACAGTCTGGTGTCGGCCGGCGTACCGGCGGTACTGGCCGGCACGAGCAGTGTGTTCCTCACGACCGCGGCGCGCGAGTGGCTGGTGGTGCTCCAGGCCCTGGAGCAGCCACACCGGGCCGGACGGGTCCGGGCCGCCGCCTTGACGTGTTTTCTCGGCTGGACCGCGGAGCAGCTTGCGGACGGCGGTGAGGCCGCGATGGACGAACTGGGCCCGCAGATGCGCCGCTGGGCAGACCTGCTCCGTTCTCGCGGGGTGGCCGCGCTCTTCGAGGCGCTCACGGTCGGTCAGGAGCTACCCGCTCGCCTACTCCGCGGCGAAGGTGGCGAGCGGCAGCTGACCGACCTCCGGCACATCGCGCAGACTCTGCATGCGTCGGCCGTTGCCGGCCGGCTCGGCCCGACCGCTCTGCCGCAGTGGCTACGCCGTCGGATGGCCGAGGCCTCGGCCGACACCACGGAGGAACGCAGCCGGCGGCTGGAGTCCGACGCGGAAGCGGTGGCGGTGGTCACCGTCCACCGCAGCAAAGGCATGGAGTTCCCGGTCGTGTACCTCCCGTTCGGCTGGGACCGGCACACTCCCTCCAAGCCCGATCCGCTGCGGCTGCACGACGAGGCGGACGGTCGTGTGCTCGACGTCGGCGGGGCAGATGGCCCGGGCTACGGCGGGCGTCGAGCCCGCCACCTGGCCGAGGAGGCCGGGGAGGACCTCCGCCTGCTCTACGTCGCCTGCACCCGGGCGCAGTGCCAGCTCGTCGCCTGGTGGGCACCAGGGTCGACGGCATCGGGCGCGGCCCTGCACCGCCTGCTCTTCGGCGGGCACCGGTCAGGGGAGTCGCCACCACCCACAGTTCCCGTCCCGACCGAGGCCGACGCCGCCCGGCGGCTGCAGCAGTTGGTCGACCGAGCAGGCGGCACGATTGCGGTCGAGACAGCAGGAGCAGACGCGGCCGGCCGCTGGAACCCGCCGGCGCCTGCCGCCGCCTGGCTGCAGTTGGCAACGTTCGACCGCCGGCTCGATACGGGCTGGCGCCGTACGTCGTACTCGGCTCTCACCGCGGCAGCGTATGACCCGGTGTCCGGGCATGCTGACGTGGGCAGCGAGCCGGAGCATCCTGAGCGCGGCGACGAGGCGGCGCCGCTGCTCTCGGTACCGCAGGGCGACCGCGACCCGGCTGGCGCTGAACCGGCAGACGAACAGCGCCTGCGCGCGGTGCGCTCGCCGATGGCCGACCTGCCGGCCGGGACGGTCTTCGGCTCCGCCGTGCACGCCGTGCTGGAGACCGTTGATCCGAGAGCCGGCGACCTCCACGGCGAGGTGCGCCTGCGGTGCCGCGCGGCGCTGGCCGGGCGGGCCGGCGTCGCCGACCCCGGAGCGCTCGCCGACGGCCTGCTCCCGGTCCTGGCGACCCCGCTCGGTCCGCTGGCCGGCGATCGTCGGCTCTGCGACATCCCGCCGGGTGATCGGCTCGCGGAGCTGGCCTTCGAGCTGCCCCTGCTCGGCGGCGACGCGCCCGCGGGGAACGCGACTCTGGCCGCCGTTGCCGACCTGCTTCGCCGGGAATTGGCACCGTCCGACCCGCTCGTCGGGTACCCGGATCTGCTGGCCGGCCCCGCTGTTGGGGGCGAGCGGCTGCGTGGGTACCTCACTGGCAGCCTGGACGCCGTTCTTCGCGTGCGTGACGATGCCGGCGAGCCGTGCTACCTGGTGGTCGACTACAAGACGAACTGGCTCGGCGAGGGTACGCCGGCCGAGCCGCTGTCCGCCTGGCACTATCGGCCGGCGGCGCTCACCGCCGCGATGCTCCGTGGGCACTATCCGCTGCAGGCGCTGCTCTATGCCGTCGCGCTACACCGCTTCCTGCGGTGGCGGCAACCCGGGTACGACCCGGCCCGTCACCTCGGCGGCGTGCTGTACCTGTTCGTGCGCGGGATGTGCGGCGCTACCACACCGCTCGTCGACGGCTCGCCATGCGGCGTCTTCGGCTGGGCGCCGTCGGCCACGTTGGTGGGCGCACTTTCCCACCTGCTCGACGTCGGTGCGGCCGAGAGCGGGCACAGATGAGCACCTCCGCCGAGGTGTTGCGGGAAGAGCCGGGAGACCCCAGCGACGTGCGGCTGGCCGAGCACGCCACCGGCCTGTTGCGGCTGTTCAACGTTGCCGGTGTCCTGGCGGCCGCCGACGTGCACGTCGCCGCGACGCTGGGACGCCTCGGCGGCGAGCCGGACGAGCGGGTCCATCTGGCCGCCGCGCTGGCTGTGCGCGCCGCCCGGTTGGGGTCGGTCTGCCTCGATCTCGTCGAGGTGCGGCACACCATCACGGTGGATGGCGTCGATCCGGCCGAGATCGACGCCCTGCCGTGGCCGGCACCTGGGGACTGGACGGGCGCCTGCGCGGCCAGCCCCCTTGTCGCCGATGGCGGCGATGTCGTCGGCGGGGCCGACAGGGCCGACAGTGCTGAAGGGGCCGACGCGGATCCGAGCTGTCCGCTGCGCCTCGTCGAGGGCTGGCTCTACCTTGATCGGTACTGGCGCCAGGAGGAGCTGGTGCGGCGTGAACTCGACAGCCGGGCGGCCCGCCCGGCACCCGACGTGGACCCCGTGCGGCTGCGCGGCGCCCTGGGCCGGCTCTTCCCCAAGTCGGGTCCGCAGCGACAGGCCGCCATGGTCAGCGCGCAGCGCTGGGTCACCGTCGTGGCCGGCGGTCCGGGGACGGGAAAGACCACAACGGTCGCCCGACTGCTCGCGGTGCTGGCCGACCAGCCCGGCGCGCCGCTGCGGGTGGCGCTGGGCGCCCCGACCGGCAAGGCGGCCGCCCGGCTGCGGGAGGCGGTGCGCGCGGAGACGGCGAAGCTGGAGCCCGCCGACCGGCAGCGGGTGGGAAATCCGCCGGCCGCCACGTTGCACCGCCTGCTTGGTTTCCGCCCGGACGCGCGCGGCCGTTTCCGACATGACCGCCACCACCGGCTGCCGTTCGACGTTGTGGTGGTCGATGAGACCTCGATGGTGTCCTTGACGCTGATGTCCCGCCTCCTGGAAGCGGTCCGGGACGACGCGCGACTCATCCTCGTCGGGGACCCCGACCAACTCACCTCGGTTGAGGCGGGTGCCGTACTCGGTGATGTGGTGGCCCGGCCCGCGGCCGCGGCCGGGGTGGTTCGGCTGGCCACGACCTGGCGCTTCGGGGGTGCCATCGCGGAGTTGGCCGGGGCCGTCCGAGGCGGTGACGGGGACGCTGTGCTCGCGGTGCTGCGCCATTCGTCGCCGGAGGTGGACTTCGTCGAGAGGGTAGTCACCGCGGGAGCGGGGCTCGCCGACGGGGACGGGCTGCGGCGCGACGTCGTCTCGGCCGCGGCCGAGCTGACCGCGGCCGCACGCGCGGGACACATCGACTCGGCGTTGGATCTCCTCGACCGCCACCGGTTGCTCTGTGCCCACCGGGAGGGGCCCTACGGCGTCGCGCGTTGGAGCGAGCAGGTGGAGCGGTGGCTGTCCGCCGCGATGGAGGGGTACGCGGCCGAAGGAGCGTGGTACCGCGGTCGCCCGCTGTTAGTGACGGTCAACGACTACGACGTGCGGCTGTTCAACGGCGATACCGGTGTGGTGGTCGACGGTGGGCAGGCCGGCGTGCAGGCCGCCTTCGGTCGTGGCACTGAACGGGTGCTGATGCACCCCAGCCGGCTGCCATCCGTCCAGACCGTCCATGCCATGACCATCCATCGCAGTCAGGGCAGCCAGTTCGAACGGGTGTCGGTGCTCCTGCCGCCGGCTGAGTCGCCGCTCCTGACCCGTGAGTTGTTCTACACCGCGATTACTCGGGCCACGCATTTCGTCCGGGTGCTGGGCACAGAGGACGCGGTGCGGGCAGCGGTGGCCCGCCCGGTGGTCCGGGGCAGCGGGCTCCGGCGGGGGTAGATTGTCCGATCTGCCCGTGTGCCGCGCCTCCGTGCACCGGGATGGTGAACCTCGGCGTGGGAGCCGGGTGAAAGAGAGTGCCGCCGCGGCGGGGACGAATGCGACAGTCAGCTCGCCGGCCGGAGCAGAACCTTGATGGCCCGTCGCTCGTCCATCGCGGCATAGGCGTCCGCGACCTGATCGAGCGGCAGCTCCAGGTCGAACACCCGCCCCGGCTCGAGGTCGCCCGCGAGCACGTCGGATAGCAGTTCGGGCAGATATGTGCGCACCGGCGCCACCCCGCCGACCACACCGATGTTCTTGCTGAACAGGTAGCCGATCGGCAGTACTGGCCCGCCGGCCGGGACACCCACATAGCCGACGGTGCCCCCCGGGCGTGTGCAGTCGACAGCCTGTCGCATGGACTCCTTGGTACCGACGCATTCCAGCGCAGCGTCGGCCCCGATGCCGCCGAGCAGGTCGGTGACGGCCAGCACGCCGTCCGCGCCACGCTCCGCTACGACGTCGGTGGCGCCGAACGCCCGCGCCAGCTGTTGGCGATCCGGGCGCCTGGACATAGCGATGATCCGCTCGGCGCCGAGCCGCTGCGCGGCCAGCATCGCGCACAGGCCGACGGCGCCATCACCGATCACGGCAACCGTACTGCCGGCGCCGACCTTGGCGCAGACTGCGGCGTGGTGGCCGGTGCCCATGACGTCGGTCAGCGTCAGCAGCGCGGGGATCTGAGCCGGGTCCGGGCTCGGCGCGGCGACGAGCGTGCCGTCGGCCAGCGGAACCCGCACCCACTCGCCTTGACCCCCGTCCACCGGCAGTCCGTTCTCATCCGGTTCCCCCCAGAAGCCACCGTGCTCGCACGCCGAGGTAATGCCGTGCCGGCAGTGTCGGCAGGTACCGTCGCTGATCGCGAAGGGGGCGATCACGAAGTCGCCGGCCGCGACCGTACGCACGTCGGCGCCGGCCTCCTCCACGACGCCGATGAACTCGTGACCGATCCGATGTGGTTCCTCAGTCGGCCGCACACCCCGGTATGGCCACAGATCGGAGCCGCAGACACAGCTGGCAACGACGCGGACGACCGCGTCCGTGGGACCTCGCAGGATGGGGTCAGTGACCTGCTCGAAGCGGATGTCGCGCTCCCCGTGGATGAGCGTTGCTCGCATGCTGACTCCTGGTGATCTCGACGAACCAACGTGGCAGGGTCACGCGCAGGTAGATGGTCGGCACAGCCCAGGCTGGCCCAAGTGTCCAGTCGCCAGAGACCTGCCCCCTGCGGCAGCAGACATGCAGTCCCTGGGCGGCGCGGGCCAGGCACGGTGTCGTCCCGGGTGCGCACCACAGTGCCGCAGCGCTTTGGTCTCGGCCGTGAACGGGGTGGCTGGGCGCAGCCGGTGGGTACGCAGCCGGAGACACTCGGCGATCACCGCGGCGTCGCCGGCTTCGGACCTGGCGCCGGACAGCACCTCGCCGTCGCGCCAGGTCTTGATCGGGTTCGGGCTGACCGGAACCAGCGGGTAGCCATGCTCGAGCAGCGCGTCGACCAAGCGTCCGTCCGGACGCTCGACCTGGACATCCGTCGGATCGGTCGACAGCTTGCCGAGGCGGCGCAGCAGGCCGGCCGAGCCCAGAACGCACGGCGTGGGTCTCAGCGGCCAGTCGACACCGACATAGAACAGCGACTCCGGCAGCGACAACGAGACGCCTCACAGCCGCTGAGCCGTTCATAGCCGCGGACCAGCCGGCTGCGGTTGGCCCAGACCGTCGACCCGCTGGCCTCGCCGCCCGACCGTTCGCTGAGTCAAACCCAGCGGGAGGTGCCAGATACATCTTCACTGCCATCGCCACGATCCGCACCCAGATCTTCCACTCCTCGCCCCGGGCCATCGTTGTCGCGCACAACAGAATTGTCCCAGAAATGCAAGATCAAGTCAGCTTGCTTACGACCGTGTTGGCAACTTCGAAGAGCCCCTTTATGGCAGCCGGCACCGATTCGCGGGCAGGAGCCTGATTGTATTCACTGACTCCACTGGCAGGGGTTCTTGAGGGTTCGTCTTCTTCGCACTCATCTTCATACTCACTCGTCGTGAGAGTCGCCAAGACTCTCCAGGTGTTCAGCAGGATGACAGTCACGCGGTTATCGCGCTGGTTTGCGCCTTGCTTTGCTTCTTCGTGGCAACGCTTCCGTACGCGGTCCTGGCGGGGCGAACGGGACAAGCGCTTACACTGGGCCGAGCATCCTCGGAGGAACTATTGAGCGGAATCGCTCTTAGTCTTGCCGTTCTGGCCCTGCTATACGCCATCATCCTTCTCATTGAGGCCTCGGGCCTGGACGCGGCGGGGCGGGCACGCCTCATTGTCTCGATCACATTGCCGCCCCCGACATTGATGTTTCTTGGGATTGCCGCTCAAGACCTGCGAAGCATCACCCTGTTGCCCACAGGAAGGGGAGATCTCACGCCTTCTTCGTAGGACCCCGACCGGGACCTATTTCCCTGGTCCGGGTGACATCCGGGCCAACAGCGACGACTGCCCCGGCGACGACGCCTTCATTACGCATCGAAGGAGTTCGTCACATGAGGACAGTACAGCGCTTCATCTCGACTGGCTCGGCGGTACTTGTGGCTATCGTCGGCAGTGGTGCTACGTTCCTTGGCACCACCGTTCCCGCTGCGGCTTCCTTACCGGTTGCGCCGGCCGTTCCGACGCAGACCAGAGCGGCGGGTCCACCGGTCATCTTCGGTGTTGGGAACCACAACATCCCAGAGCGCCTGGCCATTCTCGGCCATCAAGACGCGCAACCCCCCGCCACAGGAACACGCACCGGGCAATTGGGCGCCTCGCAAATCGACCAATCTGAACATCAACTCGGCACCCACCTTGCCCTGTCCCGCGAATACGGACAGTGGAATCACCGGATCCCCGTCACGCCCGATCACACGCCGGTTCTGTCGATGAACACGGGGCCTGTGCGGTGGGCGGCCGTCGCATCCGGCAATCAGGACGCGGAGATCCGCCGACAGGCCGCGCAGGTCAAAGCGATCAATCGCATCGTCTATTTGGCGTTTCAACACGAACCAGAACATGATCCGAACGGCACCCCGGCCGAATACATCGCAGCCTGGCATCACTACGTCAACGTGTTCGCCGCGGCCGGGGTGCGTAACGTCCGCTGGACGTGGATCGTGACCGCCAACGGGTTCTACTCGGACAAGGCATTGCCCTACTATCCGGGGGACAGCATCGTTCAGGTGGTCGGCGCGGACGGGTACAACTGGGCCGGGTCCCACGGCAGCACCCGCTACCGCACGTTCGAGCAGGTATTCGCCGGCGCGCATGCGTTCGCCGTCGCACACGGCAAGCCGATGATCGTCGCTGAATTCGGCATGGTCGCTGGTCCGAACCGCGCCCAATGGCTTGAGGAGGCCACCGCGACCCTACGGTCCTGGCCTAACGTGGCCGCCGAACTGTATTGGAACCAAGCCGAATTTGCCATCACGTCCAACGCGGTCGGGCCCCTTCGTGCGATGAACGCAGCGGCCCACTAATGGCCACATCACAAGATGGGTGGGCCGTGCTCGGATCTTCCACTGGCCTATACGATGATCTTGTGACCGGCACGTGCGTCCGGTTGGCACCCGGCGTCCGCGCCGGCGACGTCGCCACAGTCCTCCGCTATTCACCGCCCAATTCCACGTGCGCGTCGAAGGGATCCGCGTCGGATGGTGTTGGGGATACAACCTGCGGCCGATCCGCGGGCAGACCACCGCGTCCCTGAGAGCCGTGCAGGCCGCCCGCTGGCCTGCCGACCAGCTGGTCACCGACGCCGCTATTTCCGGTGCCGAATCGGGCTACAACCCCGGCTACGCCAGCCGCTGCTGGACTGGCCACGCGGCTACGGCCCGGTCCACCAGGCCCGGGGGGAAGGGACCGGCAGCTACGGCGCCGGAGTCGCTCGCTGTCTGCGCGATCGGGGGGTGCGGGTCGTGGAGGTCGGCCGGCCCAATCGGCAGGTTCGTCGCCGGTTCGGTAAGGCCGACGTGGTCGATGCGATCGCGGCGGGCCACGCGGTGCTGTCCCGCGAGGCGACTGCCATCCCGAAGGCGCATGACGGGGCGGTGGAGGCGCTGCGCGCGCTGAAGGTGGTGCAGCGCAGTGCCCGCAAGGCCCGCACCCAGGCGCTCAACCAGCTCCGCAGCCTGATGGTCACCACCCCGGACGAGCTGCGCAGCGAACTGCGGGACCTGCCGCGGGCCCGAACTGCTCGCCGCCTGCGTCGCCGTCCACGTGGACGGCGACGACGACTGCCCGCTGGCCGTCACCCGGCTGGCGCTGCGCGAGCTCGCCGACCGGGTGCTGCTACTCGACCGGCAGCTCGCGCAGCTGAAGACCAGGGTCCCGACCTGGTGGCATTGCGTGGAGTCGGACCGGACGTGGCGTCGACTCTGCTCAGCATCGCCGGAGACAACCCGCAGCGGCTCGGCTGCGAGAAGTCGTTCGCCAGCCTCTGCGGCAGCAGCCCGTTGGACGCCAGCAGCGGCAAGCAGCAGCGGCACCGACTCAATCAGGGCGATGACCGGCCGCCCCGGCCACCATGGCCCGGCGACTCTCCTGCCTATCAAAGTGCTACGACTGCGACCTGCGCGAAGTAGAACTCCTCGAGTCCTCCCGGTGGCCAACGGCCGCCGGCCCAAGGTCAGCGAAAACTGCCCCACCGTCGGCCTCGACGCCGCCGAGCTCGACCGGCTGCTCACTCCGCATCGTCCGCAGGGCGGGGCGGCCTCGATGGAGCTGCTGGCCCCATCGTCGTACGCGTGCTCGAGGACTGCGTCGGGGGGCGCAGCACCGGCCCGCTGTTCCGTAACCGGGACGGCACCATGACCAACGTCGTAGATTTGCTTCGCCTGAACCCGGCGACAACGCCGGGCCGCCGCCGGCTGACGGTGCTTTCCTTGGCCGGGCCCTATTCGGGGGACTTCCTGCCGCTACATTCCGTCACCAGCAACATTCCGTCATCAGCAACAAGGCGCTGTGCTCCAGTTCGCCAAAGTCGGGGAGAAGGGAACCAATGGCGCCTACGCGGCTGCGACGAGCCAGATGGCTGGCGTTGATGCTCTCGTCACTGGTGCTGACCTCGGGCCTGAGCGATCACGCCCATCCTGCCCTGGCGCTGCCCCAGCCGGTCGCCCAGGCGGCCACGGCGTCCGCCCAGGAGCTTGTTGACCTGCGCTCGCACATCAAGCACGTCGTGGTGATGATCCAGGAGAACCACACGTTCGGCAACGTGCTCGGCGACGGCTGCGCCCGCACCTCCCGGTGCCGAGGATTGCGGATCGGCAGCAAGGTCCGGCTGTCCAATGGTGCTGTCGTCACCCTGAAAGGGGCCACCGACAAGGTTCCCGAGACAGATCACTCGTTCGCTTCCCAGCAGGCCGCCTGGAACGGCGGAAGGAACGACGCTTGGCAACGAATCGGCGGCTGCGGCGGGCCGAACTACGGCTGCATGTCGAGTTACGCTCCCGAGCAGATCCCGGCACTGTGGTCCTTGGCGACGCATTTCGCCCTGAGCGACAACACGTACACCTGCAACCCGGTCACCAGCTGGGGCGACCACTTCAGCTGGCAGACCGCGTGCAATCTCGACGGTTTCGCCGGGTCCATTCCGCTGAAGACTTCCGGCGCGGGGCCGACCTGGGGCTGTCGGTCCAAACGGGTAGAGCCGTGGTCGGCCACCGGGCGGCCGCCGTACCGTCTCGAGCCGGCTTGCAACCCCGATCCCAGCCTCACGGCACCGAACGGTGGCGCGTTCCGGCCGACGCCGGTGCGCAGCATCCGCACGCTCGGGGAGAACTGCGACCGTGCGTCGAGCTGTACCCGCGCCTCGTACAATACGGCGCTAATCTGGTCTACCGACGAGGCGCACGCGTACCTCGCGTACCACCACAACATCCGGCGCAGTACGACACAGTTCCTGGCCGATGCCCAGTCCGGTCAGCTGCCCGGGCTGTCCATCCTGACCCCGGCCATGCCGGGCGGCGAGACCTCGCAGCACAACGGGGCGTCGATGGCCGTCGGTGATCGGGGAATCCGGACCGCGCTGTCCGCGGTCATGAACGGCCCGCAGTGGAACTCGACCGCGGTCTTCATCACCTACGACGACTGCGGGTGCTTCTACGACTCCGTGGCCCCCAACCGGGTCCCCCTGGTGATCGTCAGCCCCTGGGCCAAGCCCGGGTACGTCGATTCGACCAGGGTGACCTTCGCCGGTGTGCAGGCGTTCATCGAGAACGTCTTCGGCCTCCCCCGGCTGAACGGGGCGGACGCGTCCGCCTACACCTTCGGGAAGGCCTTCACCTTCAGCCAGGCGGCACTGCACCCCATCGCGCTCCCGCTGGCCAGGATCCCAACCTCGAGCCGGGTGCTGGCCCGGGCCACATACCGGGCCGACCCGGACGACCCGTCCTGAGCCGCTGCTGCCCTGAGCAGCGGTCGGCGGCACTGTCCCCCGGGGTAGCCCGTCGGATGAGGTGACGCAGCGCGACCCGGCCGCGGGACCTCCTTACGGCGAGGCGCATCCGCGCCAGCCTCGAACCGGCTCAGGCACGCCGTCGCTGGTTGGGTATTTCTCGACCCAAGTGACCGGGTGGTCAGACGCAGAGCGGCAAGCATCATCCGCGCCGCGGAAGGATGTATCAGCGAGCTTCGCCCGGAGCTCACTCCAGGGAGCTGAGCTGCCCGGCCCGCAGCGCTCGCGGCCTCACACGAGAAGGATGGGGCCGCGGTGCAGTTTCTGGCCCTACCGCGCGCTCGCTAAGGCTGCGCTCGTTCCGCTGTAGTACTGGGCTTGGGCCAGTGCCCGGTACGCCAGCAGCGCGGTGGGCGAGCTGTCGATCCGGAAGCGGCACTGGGAGTCGGGGACGACCCCGTACCAGATGAGGACGCCGGCGAAGGAGGAGTATCCCGGCTTGGCGAACAGCGCCTGCGTGTCCGCGACCCACTGCGCCTTGCGGCCGGGCACCGCGGGGTCCTCGGCGCTGGCGAACTCGGCCACCCACAAGTCCTTCGTCGGGTGGGCCAGGCCGAACTGGCGCAGCGGCTCGAGCAAGTCCGCGAGCGACCGCCACGGGTTGCTGGGAGTCACC
This sequence comes from Frankiaceae bacterium, assembly GCA_017882785.1. Classification (GTDB taxonomy): domain Bacteria; phylum Actinomycetota; class Actinomycetes; order JADGOV01; family JADGOV01; genus JADGOV01. Next base: position 9,280 of record JADGOV010000034.1, on the reverse strand, counting down.
CGGCACGTGTACCAGTTGTAGGCGTCGGCCCCGATGGCGTCCACGACGTCGTCTCCGGGGTAGTAGGGCAGGACCGGCCGCGCGATCTTCGGATTGAAGCCGTTGCCGGTGCCGATGAACATGTACGACACGTTGGTGACCCCCGACTTCTCGAAGACCGCCACGATCCGCCGCCACGCCGCCACGTACTCGGCCGCCGTCCCGGACTGCACCGAGCCGGCCCCCTCCGGCTCGTGGTTGAACGTGAAGAAGATCGGCGCGCTGAACGTGTGCAGGCTCTGCGCCCACCGCGAGATGTCGCCGTAGATCGCCGTTCCAGGGGTCGCGGCGGCAATGTCCCGGTACAGCACGGGCCGGCCGGCTCTGGTTCCGGCCTTCACCGAGAGCAGGACCCGGCGGCCATTGTCCCGCGCCCAGATGCTCGTCGCGTCCGGGAAGTGTGTGTCCCATCGGGCGTACATCCGGATAGCCGCAAGGTTCCTCCGGCCGAGCTGGCCCTCGGTGGCCCGGTACGCGTCGGGGGAGACCGGGATGGTGCCCCCCGGCGCGCCCAGCACGATGGCGGACCGCGCAGCGGCTGGGCTCACGCTCGGGGTGACGGGTTGGGCCGACGCCGCGGTGGCCGGGTAGAGCAGACCGGCCAGGAGCGCCACCGCGGCTGCCCCCTGGCGCCTTCGCTGCCACCGGAAAACGCTCATTGCAAGAATACCCCCGTATCCCGACCGCCGCTTCTGCCTGCTCGGCATCGCCACGACGGGGTCGACCCTACTCCCGCCTACTCCCGCCCGCGCCCGGTACTGCGCCCGGTCGAAGCCACCGATCCGGGCGTGGCTGGCCGCCAGCGGTCGACGTTCCGTCGTGGAGGAGGCTCACGCTGGCCGTCGCAGCCGGCAGACACAACCTCGACCGCCACCCGACGTACACCATGGCCGCCCACCTCCGCCGCACTCCACTCACCAGCGCAGGCTGAGTAGATGAAGGGTTGCGCTCCCACCACGGCTGGCCACTCGCCGCTGTGGGGGATCATGCGTCCTGGGCGGCGAGGCGGTGGGCCATGCTGGCCGGGATGGGGCCGCGGCCCTTGATGTGGCCGGGGCGTCGTCGAGGCCGAGGAGGGTGCTGGCGGCGACGTGGACGTGGACGTGCGGGTGTTGGCGGCGGCGAGGGCGTCGAGTGCGCTGCTCAAGGTGGCCGCGTCGGCGGGGGGGAGCAGCGCCCCACAGTTCGGCCATGCCGTCCTCGACCGGGGTGATCTCGGCCCGGCCGTCGGCGGCGGCGGTGGCGGTGGCGGTGGTGTGCCGGTAGCGGCGGTCGGGGACACGGACAGGACGAGCCGGCGCAGCGCGGCGTCAAGGCGAGGGACATCTGCCGGTCCGCGGCCCACTCGCCCCCCTGGCCAGCTTCACCGCCTGCGCCCACGCCGCGATGCGGTGCGCCGCAGCCACGGAGTCGATCAGTGCGCGACCGTCGAGCTGGGCCGGTTCCGCCGCGGCCAGTCCCGGCCCAGGCATCTCATCATCGAACATACGTTCGAGCATGGGCCGGGACTGGGACAAGACGTGCGCCGACACGCAGCGCTCGGTCAGGCCGGCAGCACGTTTCCACCGGTTACTTTGACCGGGAAGTCCGGCAACGGCCGCGGCGCCGGACCGCGGATGACCTTGCCCGTCGTTGCCGAGTACCGGGATCCATGACAGGGGCAGTCGAGTTCGGCCCCGGCCGGCGCCACCGTACACCCCATGTGGGTGCAGATCGCGCTGAATGCGACCGCCGTGCTGGACGTAGGCCGGGCAACGACCAGCGGCTTGCCAGCCGGGCTCGTGGCCGCGACGGCCGACCCGACCGGAATGTCCGCCAGTGTGGCCAGCGGCTTGCTCCCGGTGGCGGAGGACGGCGTGCCGGAGCCCGCCCCGCCCGCATTGTCCTTGCTGGCGTCCTTGCTGTCGGATTTCCCGCAGCCGGCTAGGGCCAGCGCACCGGCTGCCCCGGTTCCGACGAGCACGCCTCGGCGGCTGACAACGTCTGTCACAACTCAACCTTTCGCAGACATCCTGAATGCGGACAAGACAATTGCGGTGGCACAGCGGACCGACCTGGTGGGCAGATCGTTCCCCCTAGCACGGCGGCCCAGCCGTTCCGGTTCACGTCGGCCGCAGCGTTGTCGGCAGGTGACGGGACGGCAGCCGCCTAGCATCGGCTCTGGGAGGGACGTAATGGAGGTCAGCACCGAGAGCGCCGGCCAGCCGGGATGTGACGCCGCGCCCCTCGACTCCGCGGTAGCCGAGTTACGCGCCGCCAAGGATAGCTGGGCTGGCCTGCCTATCGGGCGAAAGATTGCTTACTTGGACCGCATTCGACCGCTGGTGGCGAAGGCGGCCGGGGAGTGGGTGGCCGCCGCGGCACAGGCGAAGGGGCTCGCCACGGGCTCCGCGCTCCTGGGCGAGGAGTGGACCTCCGGCCCGTACGCGGTGCTCAGCTGGATCGCGGCGATGTCCCAGACACTGCGCTCGCTGGCCGACGGACGCGATCCCCTGGCTGGGTGCCGGCTATCCCGGCGGGCTGACGGCCAGACCGTCGTTCGCGTCTACCCGCACGACCTTGCCGAGCGCCTCCTTCTGCATGGCTACCAAGCCGACGTGTGGATGCAGCCCGGGCTGTCCCCGGACGACGTGCGCCGGCGGGTGGCGCCCTTGTACCACGCGCCGACGCCTGCCGGCAGGGTGGCGTTGGTACTGGGAGCGGGAAACATCTCCTCGATCGCGCCACTGGACATGCTGTACCGGCTGTACGCCGAGGGGCAGGTCGTCCTGGTCAAGATGAACCCGATTAACGACTATCTACGGCCGCTCTTCGAACGTGCCTTCCGGCCGCTGGTGGACGACGGGTACGTCCGGTTCGTCGGCGGGGGTGCCGATGTCGGCAGTTATCTCTGCCGGCATGCCGGGTTGGACTCGGTGCACGTCACCGGCAGCGCGTCGACCCATGACGCCATCGTGTACGGGCCGGGCGCCGCGGGCGCCGCGCGCCGGGCCGACGATCGACCGCTGCTGAGCAAGGCCATAACCTCCGAACTGGGCGGCGTGGGTCCGACCATCGTGGTACCGGGGTCATGGACCGCCGCGGACCTGCGTTTCCAAGCGGAGCACGTGGTCACCCAGAAGCTGCACAACAGTGGGCACAACTGCATTGCCGCCCAGGTGCTCGTCCTGCCGGAGAACTGGTCGGGCAGTGACCTGCTGTTGGCAGAGGTCCGCAGGCTGCTGGCACGCATCGAGGCCAGGCCGGCCTACTATGCCGGCGCCGAGCAACGTCGCCACGACGTACTGGATCACTATCCAGCGGCGGAGGTGATCCGTGGCCAAGGTAGATCGGCTGCGCTGACCGAGGGCGGTGTGCTGATCGAGGGCGTGGACAGCAGCGATCGGGACGGCTTCGCCTTCACCCAGGAATTCTTCGGGCCGATGCTGGCGACGACCACCGTGACCGGCGCGGACCCGGCCACCTTCCTCCGGGCCGCTGTCCGCTTCGCCAACGAGACACTGCGCGGCAGCCTCGGCGCCAACATCATTGTTTCTCCCGATGCGGCGGCCCGACTAGGCCCCGCGTTGGACGAGGCGATTGCCGACCTGCGTTACGGCACGGTCGCGGTCAACACTTGGACCGGCCTGGGCTACCTGCTGCCCCGGGCGACCTGGGGGGCGTACCCCGGCAACCGATCCGCGGACATCGGAAGTGGGATCGGTGTGGTGCACAACGCGCTCCTCCTCGACGGCGCAGAGAAGACGGTCGTGCGCGGGCCGTTTCTCCCGTTTCCCCGGTCGATCCGGCGCCGCTCCTTCGTCCTTGCGCCGCGGCCGCCGTGGTTCGTCACGAACCGGACGGCAGCCGCGACGGGACGTCGACTGACTGCCTACGCCGCCGATGGGCGGCCATGGCACCTTCCCGGCATCGTCGCCTCTGCGCTTCGTGGTTGACCCACACGGTTACCGGCCGCGTGTTTGATCCGACGCAGAAGGGACAGCCCCTTCAGTGTGGCAACGGTGACTTTCGGCGCCTCGAGTCGGTTTCCAGCGGAGGTCACCTCGGTCCGGTTGGCCCGCCGTTTCGCCGCGCAGCAGATGGCGGCCCTCGGGCTGGCCGAGGACAGCGCAATGGTGTTACTGGCCGTCTCAGAGCTCGTGACCAACGCCGTTCTGCACGCTCGTACCGCCTTCACCATCACGCTTCGGAGTCCACCTCACGGGTTGCCCGGCGTCCGCGTGGAGGTGCAAGACGACTCTCCGCTTCCGCCCGCTCCGGCCAGCTTCGGGGTGGCGGCCATGAGTGGTCGGGGGTTGGTGCTGGTCCAGGCATGCGCGCAGCGTTGGGGTGTCGAGCCCATTCCCGGCAAGGGCAAAGCCGTGTGGTGCGAGATCGCCGGTGCGGGCGTGGCCATGCCCGACGATGGCGCGCGAAGGTCGACGGAGGTGACCTCGACGCGTCTTGGGCTGAATGCCACCGCCGAGGTGGCAGAGTGCGCTCTGTCTGAGCCCTTGCTGCGGGTGGTGATTCCCCATGTGCCGGTGACTGACCTGGTCGCCGCGAAGTTGCAGATGGAGGACCTGGTCCGCGACCTCAAGGTCTCCTTGCTCAACGCGGAGTTCAACGGGGAGCTCAATGCGGACGGCGCACATGTCGGTGGCCGCGCGTCCGCGGCGGAGTTCGGGGTGGCGTGGCGACTGGACGCGGCCGCCACGGATTTCCGGGCGGGCCGGCTGCAGATGCGCAGCCAGGCCCTGCTTGCGGCTGGCCGGGGTGAGCGCGAGGCGACCGTGGAGCTGCGGCTACCCCGCTCCACGGCGGCCGCCGCACGTCGCTATCGGGACGCGCTCGACGAAGCCGACGCCCTCAACAGTGCGGGTGCGCTGTTGGTGGGAGTCAGCCTGAAGGAGCACAACCAGCTTCGGCGGTGGTACCTGGGGGAGATCGTCGCGCAGCTCGAGGCGGGCGACAGCCTCTGATCAGAGTGCGGAGCGCTGGCGCCGGAGATATCGGTTCCAGAACAGTCCGTAGGCCACGGGACCGGCCAGGATCGGCAGCCAGTACGACGCCAGCCGGTAGATCAAGGTGGCCACTACGGCATCGCCGGCGGGAACACCGGCCAGGGTCAGCGTGGCGGTCAGACCGGCCTCGACGAAGCCGAGGCCGCCCGGAGTGATCGGGATCATGGCGAGCACTCGGGCGGCAGAGAAGGCAACCAACACCAGGGCCGGATTGGGGTGGCTACGAGCCTCAAGCGCCGCCAGCAGCGAGAGGTAGTCGAAGCCCAGCTTGCCCGCGGTGGCCAACGAGGCCTCCCGCCAGCGAGCCCCCAGCGCAGCGCGAACGGCGTCCCGTTCCTGGAGAATCCGTGCCGACAGCCCCGTCCACGGGGGACTCCGGCGGGCGCAGCGATTGTGTACGGTCTGGGCGACGCGGGCCGTGACCTGCAGCGGCTTGTCCGTGGCCATGAGGACGATGCCCAGGCCGGCGACCAGCACGAATGCGCCCGCGCCGAGCAGCGCGGACTCGGCAAGGCCGCTGGGCACGTACACGCCGCCGAGGAGGGCAGGCAGGATCAACAGCGGCAGCGCCAGAACGCTGGCGGTCTGCAGGAGCGAGAAGGCCGTTAGCCCGGAGATCGCGGCCGTGGCGTCCGCGCCGGCGTCAGCCAGCATCCGGAACTGCAGTGCGGCCCCGGCTGCGGCGCCGCCCGGCACGATCTGGCTGAACGCGTTGCCAGCCAGCTGGGAGGTGACCACCGAGAACCACGCGGAGGTGCGCAGGGCCAGCCGCTGCAGGAAGAACATGCACCCGAAGCTCAGCACCTGGCAGCCGAAGACGAGAACGAACCAGCCCACGGCGACTTTCGACAGCGCCGGCCAGGACGTAAAGACCTCGGCGATGCTCGGGGCCACCACGTACAGTGACACGCCGGTGATGCTGAGCATGACCAGCCGCCACAGCAGCCGCCGCCTGGTCGCTGAGCCCGACGTCCCCGGGACGGTGGCCGCCGAGCCCTCCCCGCGTGGCGGTCCGGCCGGGACGTTGCCGACTTGGTCGCTCACGCTCGGTGACCTGCCTGTCGTCCGGCCGCGAGGACAAGCGTGCCGGAGCCCGGAAGGGGGGCCAGCACCAAGCCGGTGATGCTGCGTGGGACGCCGACGACGGTGACGTCGGCCTTCCTCAGCATCCAGCGCCTCGGCGGTGATGGACCACGTGGGCATCCTGCCCCGCAGGACGACCGGCCGCCCCCTGTTCATGGCGAGATCACCGCGGGGGCTGATGACCGCGGGGTCGGCTACCGCGGTGTCATGCGAATGCCGCCGTCCAGTCGGATCGTCTCGCCGTTGAGCATGCCGTTCTCGATCACGTGCCGGACCAGCGCCCCGAACTCTGCCGGCCGTCCGAGCCGGCTTGGATGGGGTACCTGCTTGCCGAGGGACTCCTTGACGGGCTCCGGCAGTGCGGCCAGCATCGGGGTCTCGAAGATCCCTGGGGCGATGGTGACCACCCGGATGGCCTTGTCGGCGAGGTCGCGAGCCAAGGGCAGGGTCATGCCGACGACGGCCGCCTTGGACGCGGAATACGCCGCCTGGCCCACCTGCCCGTCGAAGGCGGCCACCGACGCGGTGTTGATGATGACACCGCGGTCGCCGTCATTTGGCTCGGCCCCGGCCATCGCGGCGGCGGCCAGCCGAATGACGTTGAACGTGCCGGTCAGGTTGATGGCGATGACCTGCGCGAAGGCGGCCAACGGCAACGGACCACGCTTGGACAGCACCCGGCCGGAGACTCCCACCCCCGCGCAGTTGACCACGACCTGCAGCGGACCCAGCTCGAGCGCACCGGCGACCGCCTGCGCGACGTCCTCTTCAGAGGTGACGTCGACAGGGTAGAAACGCACCGCGTCGCCGAGCCGTTCGGCGACGTCCTTTCCGTTGGACTGTTCGAGGTCGCCGATCACAACCGACGCCCCAGCCTCCACCAGTTCTTCGACGGTCGCCAGGCCGAGCCCGGACGCGCCGCCGGTGACCAGAGCCACCGCACCGTTGAGCCGCACGTGATACACCCTTCTGTGGCCGGCTGCCGAAGTAACCGGCATGAGCGGACCGTGCGCGAGGTGCACAACGGCCGAGGCCGCACACTATCGGCACCGTTTCGGGCGCTTTTCGGCGGCTCCACTCCGGATCCCATGGGCGGGCCAACCGGCCCAGTTCGCCAGCGCTAGTCCACCAGCGCCGAGTAGACCAACTGGCGCAGTTCGGTGCGCAGCGGATGGGTGCCGGAAGGTAGCAGCTGGGTCAGGAACACGACGCTGATTCCCTCGACCGGATCCACCCAGAAGGCCGTACTGGCCGCCCCGCCCCAGGCCAGCTCACCCACGCTGCCCGTCGTCCGGTAGGCCACCGGGTCGACCAGGACGGCGAGACCGAGGCCGTGGCCGACGCCGGCGTAGCGGGAGCCGACGACGCAACCGCCGCCGAGGGTCGCGATGTCGGCGCCGCCCGGCAGGTGGTTGCGGGCCATGTAGTCCACTGTCCGGGAGCCGAGCAACCGCACGCCGTCGACGGCGCCCCGGCCGAGGAGCAGCTCGTTGAAGCGCCAGTAGTCGGACAGAGTGGAGATCAGCCCGGCGCCGCCGGACGGGCAGGCGTCACCCCGCAGGGCGCGCTCCCCCATCACGTCGTCCGGCACAGCCAGGCCGCTGCCGGCGTCGGGCCGGTACAGCCGCGCCAGGCGGTGCTGCTGAGACGGGGGAACGGCGAACCCGGTGTCGGCCATGCCGAGCGGGCCGCAGATCCGCTGGTCGATGAAACTGTCCAGCGACGTTCCGGAAATCACCTCGACGAGCCGCCCGAGTACGTCGGTGGCCACCGAATAGTTCCAGGCCGTTCCCGGGTCGAACAGCAGGGGGAAGCCGGCCCAGGTCGCGCAGCACCCGGCCAGATCGAGGTCGGCCGGCGGGTAGATCTCGAAGCCCGCCTCGCGGTACAGCGCGTCGACCGGGTGGGTGCGGCTGGAGCCGTAGGTGAGACCCGCCGTGTGGGTGAACAGGTGCCAGATCCGGATCAGCTCGCTTGCCGGTCGGGTGACGGGCTTCTCCGGCGGCCCGCCAAGGTAGACCCGCGGGGTGGCGAACTCCGGCAGGAACCTGCTCACAGGGTCGGTGAGGTCGAAGGCTCCTTCCTCGTAGAGGATCAGCGCGGCCACCGCGGTGATGGGCTTGGTCATCGAGTAGATGCGGAACAGCGTGTCGTCCTCGACCGGCGCCCCGGTCGCACGGTCCCGGTAGCCATAGGTGCAGACGTGGGCCACGCGCCCGCGTCGACCGACCGCCACCTGCCAGCCCGGCAGCCGCCCGTCGTCGACGTACCGGCCGAAGTGCGTGTCGATGCGGCGCAGGCGCAGCGGGTCGAAGCCGAGATGGGATGGATCGACATCAGGTTGCAGTGCCACCGAGATCGCCCTCACCTCGCTCTGGCCGAGTGGGTCGCCCGCCGGCCGTTACGGCATCCGCAGCCAGCGTAGGGAGTCAGTTGCTCCGCGGCTCCTGGCGGGCCGCAGGATCGGGGACCAGCCGGCGCTACTCTACGCAGAGATCGACCAAAGGTTCATCGCCGACGTCGGGTATCGGCCTTTCGGGGTTGCCATCAACGCGGCCGCTACCAACCTGGCCTACACGCTGGGACTGAGCGTCACCGCCGAGGGGGTGGAGACGCTGATGCAACGGACGAGGTGGTCGCGATCGGTTGCGAATCTGCCCAAAGGTTCTTCAACGCACATCCGGGATCGCGCTCGGCGGTGCCAGCCTTGCCCCATGAGCCCGTCATGCCCCATGAGCCCGCGCGCGGTGGTATGGCAGGTCGCCGGAGCACCCGGTGCGGGCAAGTCGACGGTCGCCGCGTTGCTGGTGGAGCGGTTGCGACCGGTGCCGGCGGTGCTCGACAAGGACACCCTTTTCGGTGCCTTCGTCACCGCCATCCTGGACGCGGCCTCCCGCCAGCCGGGGGAGCGAGAAGGCCCGTGGTATGACCGACACATCAAGGCCTACGAATACGATGGCTTGGCCGCCGCCGCCCGCCAGATCCGATCCCACGGCTGCCCCGTGCTGCTGGAGGCGCCGCTCACCGGCCCGATCCACGAGCCGGCGCTGTGGGTTCGCTGGGTGTTGGACCTGGGCGGGGAACCTGTGCGCCTGGTCTGGGTGCGGTCGGACCCGGCGACACTGCGCGAGCGCCTCCTGCGGCGCGGATCTCGC
>JADGOV010000201.1 GCA_017882785.1 Frankiaceae bacterium | reverse complement strand
GACCTACAGGCGTCCGGGGAGCAAAGGCGCCAGGGATGGCGCTACGGCGTCCAGTTTCCTGAACACTGCTGGCACGCTGGGAGGGTGTTGGTCAGCGAGGCCGAAACGGGTTGTCGGCGTACGTTGCTCGCTGGTTGGCTTCTCCACGCCGGTACTTTTCGTCTTGCCAGGCGTCCCAGGCCCGCTCCAGCTGCGGGGTGGAGGAGGCGGGCAATCCCGTGCGGGAGCAGAAGCCTCGGAAGTCGAGGTCTGGCTCGGCGAGCCGCCGGCGGCGCTCCGCGCGCCGGTCGGGCAGCGTGGCCGCGGTGTTCAGGTCCGCTACCCGCCGGGCGCGGGCGAGTTCGTCCAGGTCGGCCGCGATGCGGTGCAGGACCGCGCGCACCCGCGCAAGGTCGACGGCGATGTGGGCGGTGTCCGGCCAGTCGCCGGCTGGGCGCAAGTTGACCGCGGGCGGGTAGCCGCCGGCGTCGAGCTGCGCGAGCCAGTCTGCGCAGCGTCGCAGCCAGCCCACTTCATCGGAGAGCCGGTCAGCGATGGTGTCCCGACCGTCCAGTTCGGTGTCCTCGTCGGAGTCCGGATCTTCGGGGGCTGGCCAGCCCGCTGCTCGCAGCTTGCCGAGCGCCGCGTCCAGCGTGTCGAGGTCGGCGGCGACGACGAGCTGATGCACCCGCGACGGCGACAGCCCGGCCGCCGTGGCCAGGGTGCGAATCGAGATCCCCTCCGCGTGGGCCGAGGCCAGCGCCCACCTGCGTTCCCGTTCGGCCTGGTCCAGTCGCCACGTGGCCCGGGAAACCCGCGCCAGTACCTGCTGCTGCCGTCGGTCCGCCTCGATCCGCTCGCTGATCCGCACCGTCCCAGCGTGCCAGCACTGTTCTCAGCAAACTGGACGCTGTGGCGCCGTCCTTAGCGCGATTACTCCCGGAACCCCGGAGGGTTGGGCTGTCGTTCAATCGATCGATTGTCGGACAGTCACTCCTCGTGGTCGCGCGCGGCCGCCCGCCGGTACAGCCGCTCGGCCTCCCCCGTCTCCCCCCGCCCCTCAAGCAGGGCGCCGAGGTTGAACATGGCGACGGCGTCACCGAGGTCGACCGCCCGCCGCCACAGCTGCTCGGCCTCCATGAGTCGGCCGGACTGGTAGGCGTTGTAGCCCACGGCCGCCAGAACTCCGGGCGGCGCCTCGGCGGCTGCAAGCTCCCGCCAGGTCCGGTCGGGGATCGGCAGGTCGGCAGCGGTGAAGTGGTCGACGAGGTAGTCGAAGGCGCGCCACCCCGACAGGGTGGGCTCGAGCGCACCGCGAACGTTGTCCGCGTGACCGAGCCCCCGCGCGGCGGCACTTCGCGCCGTTCGAGGAGCCCGAGCTGTACGCGGAGGAGCTGCGCGCGTTCTTCCGCCCCTACCGGGGGTGTCGGTAAGGAGGAGTCACCAGGGGCGATGTAGCGGTCCTCGGCTACAAGAGTCGGGCGGTGACTCCGGACTCGATGAGGATGACGGTGCCGATGGTGATGAACCTCATCCTCGATGACGTTCAACAACGGTCCTCCCGGCTACTCGGTCTCTCAGCGGTCGCCCGTCGGGTCTGGTGCGGCGCGCTGATCTGCCGGCTGGGTGTCGGTGTCGGTGTCGCCGTCGAAGTTGACGTCGATCTGCTCGAACCCTTTCTGGCGCTGCGCCTTCGCGGACCGGGCGTAGGCGTGTTCGTCGCCGGTGGTGAGGTTGACGTTGTCGGTGAACGGGGTGAGCAGCGCCCGGGGGTAGAGGTGGCCGGCGCGGACCACATTGATCTCGACGCAGAGCACGACGGTGACGGCCCCGATGTAGATCCACGCGATCAACCCGAGGACCAGGGCGAAGACCCCGTTCGTGGCGCTGGCGTTCTTGACAACGTGGCCGACGTAGGAGGCGCCGAAGGACTGCAGCAGCTGCCAGATGATGGCCGCGGCGACCGCTCCTGGCGCCACGACCTTGACGCTGAGATGCCGCGCGGTGGCAATCCGGAAGCCGAGGATGAAGATCGCGGCGTTGACCGCCACCGACAGCACCGTGAGGCCGATCGTCAGGCCGGCGCCGAGGTTGGCACCGAACGCGGCCGCGCTGCTGCCCAGTGCGGACAGGATGGTCGTGCCGAGCACCGCCAGCCCGACGGTCGCCAGCAGCAGCAGACTGACCCCTCGTGCCTTGATCGGGTTGGGGCGGCTGTTCCGTGGGACTGCCCAGGCGGTGTTCATCGCGTTCTGCGTGGCCTGGGCTACTCCCAGCCCGCCGTAGAGGGTACCCACGATCCCGACGACCAGGCCGATGCCGCCACCGCCCAACCCTTTGGGGTCCTCCAGCTGATTCCCGATGATCGGGAACTGGTTCAGGGTGGAGTGCAGAACCTGCTCCTGCAACTGCGGGTGGCCGCGCAGCACTAACCCGAGCACCGTGGACAGCAGCAGCAGAAGGGGGAACAGCGACAGAAATCCGTAGTAGGCGATCAAGGCCGCCAGGTAGCTGCCCTGGTCATCGACAAACTTGTAGATCACTGCGAGCGGGAACCCGGCAGCGGGGTGCCGGCGCTGGAAGGCGTCTAACCGCTCTGTCACCCCCACCGCGCCGTCCCTACTAGGTCGAAGTGACTGGGCAATACCCAGCTGACGGCTCGGTAGCCCGGAATCTTCGAGACCACCGATGCCCGGCTGGCAGGGCGAGTACCCGCCGGAGCCGCCCAGACACCGGAACCGGATCTTTAGGTCGTCGTCCTGGTTGAGCCTCGTCGAGCGCTGGTCTCGGCGGACCGACCGACAAACGGGTCCGGGGGCGGTAGCACTCGACAGCCGGGTGATGAGACAGAGCTGACACCCGGGTTCCCGGTTGTGGATGCGGACAAGTTTCCTCCGGGCCCGGCGCCGGCAGGTGCTGGCCCGGCTCGCCCGCCGGCTGCGTCAGCCCGCCTGTCCTGTTGCGCAACCGTGTGGCAACGGCCCGGTTCCGTCGTCGTGTCCGATATGGGCATGCCGACAACGGTGCGCCCGGCCGCCTGGCCTGGGCCGTGGGATGAGTTCGCCCGTTCGACTCTGCCGCCCATGCGGCTGCGGGAGGAGATGACGGACCTGCGGCCGGATCGACGCGGGTGCCAAAGTCCACGTCGTCCGTTCCCCCGCGCCGCCCT
>JADGOV010000033.1 GCA_017882785.1 Frankiaceae bacterium | reverse complement strand
ACCTCGTCGCCGCGCTGGCCGAGGGCGGTCAAGACGCGCCGCGCGAGGTCGGCGAGCGCGGCGGTGGTGAGATGGTCGATGGCCAGGGCAGGAGGCATGTCGTCAAGATTTACCTGACGACCCCGATCTGTCAACTCTCGTCAGCCCGTTGTCCTCACCACGTGCGCGCTGGGAGGGACAGTTCTCCCGTCCTAGCTGTGTCGGTCAGATCCGTTCCAGGACGGCGATCTCAGCGGCGCTGATGATCAAGGGATCGCGGTAGGTGGCCAGCAACGAGTAGCCCCGCTGCTGGAACTTGGCGATGATCGCGGCGGACGTCACGGGTTCGATGACTCCGCCCTCCTGTCCGTCAACCGCCTTTCGCTTACCGAGAATGGAGTTCACCGACAGCACGTACCGCGTCCCGGTGGCAGCGATTGCCGCGACGTAGTGATCCACCACGTGCGGCTCCATCTCCTGGAAGGAATAGGTGTTGACGAAGACGTCGAAGGGTCCGCTCACATCGGGCAGGCGCCAGTTCGGCACGCATGCGCAACAGGTCACCTCGATCGGCCCGACCTCCGGTACGAGGTCCGGAGTTATCACCCGCTCCTGGCCGAACAGCGTGGTGAGGTAATAGGCGGCGACGGTGAGCAAGGGCGGGATGTCAAGATTGACGTAGCGGGCGCCGGCATCGCGTTGCTGCACGATCTCGCCCAGCGTGCCGAAGCCACCGCCGATTTCGATGAAGCTCCTCGGCGGCTCGTGAACGTGCCTGGACAATGCAGCGAGACAGAGGAGGTAATTCAGGTAGGGCTTGCCCCAGCCGACGTCTTCGGACCCGGTCATCCGATAGCGCTGCGGAGGTCGGCCCTCGCGGCTCTCCCCGTAGTTGTTGAGGTCAAAGGGCCAGCGGGACTGGTCCCAGAACAGCCGGGCCGCATCGAAGTCGCGCCGCGCCTCGCGTGAGCCGTTCAGCGAGCTGCTGAGCCAGAACTCGCTCACCTTGGGGTTGACCGTCTCCACGAACCCATACGTTGCCTTGATGGTTGCGTTGGAGAAACCGGCGCCGTATACCGGATAGAACCAGGTGCTGGCACCCGGCCAGGACTTGAACGAGTCCAGCTCGCGGGCGTGAAGATTGGCGGACAGCTGCCGCATACCCGGCACCCAGAAGTTCGTCGGCCGGTAGATCGGGTCACATGTCTCCATGCCGGCAATGAGCCTGTCTGTGATACCTGCCCAGTCTATCGGCCGTCCGCGCTCAGAGATGCGCACAATCACCACTCCTGTTTCTGGTGACACAGAATGCTACTGCTCCGAGCACCCCAAACCGGGTCGGCGCCGCCGGGCCGGTTTAGGAGCGCTACGTCGGTTGGCAAGACTCGCCGTACGCGGTGGCGACAGGCGATACGTGGTCAGCGGTTGAGTGCGCGTTGGGCGACGACTGCGAGCCGGCCGCCCACGCCCGCGTGCAGCGCCGCCCGGGCGGCGTTGGCGCCGCACCCACCGTGTACGCCGCCGCCGGGATGTGCGGAAGACGATGCGAGGTACAGGCCGGTGACCGGTGTCTCCGGGCGTCCGAGACCGGGCACCGGCCGGAAGATGAGCTGCTGGTGCAGTCCGGCCGTACCACCGTTGATCGCCCCGCCCACGAGATTGCCGTCGTGCGCCTCCATCTCTCCCGGGAACTGCACATGCCGGGCCAGGAGGCAGTCCCGGAAGCCGGGCGCGAACGACTCCACCTGCGATTCAAGTCGGTCCAGGAACCGCTCCCGTTCGACCGCAGCCGACCAGTCACCGCTGAGTTCGCCCCCGACATCGCCCCGGACCCGCCAGGGAACGTGGGTGTACCCCCACGCGGACTCGGTACCGGCGGGGGAGCGGGTCGGGTCCGCGGTCGTCATCTGGCCGAGGATGACGAACGGCTGCGCTGGAATGAGCTGCAGGTCCAGCGCATGGCAATACCGGGACAGGTTGTCCAGCTCGCCGCCGACATGCACGGTACCGGCGCCGCGCGCGCCCTCCGCCGTCCAGGGAATGGGCCGCGACAGCGCCCAATCCACCTTCACTGTGGCGTTGTCCCACTGGAAGCGTTCCAGGTCGGCGAGCAGCAACGCAGGCAGGTGCTCCCGGCCGACGAGGTGCAGGTACAGGGACGGGGCATCGACGTCGGCCAGTACGGCCCGCCGCGCCGTGTACTCCCGGCCGTCCGTGGTTCGGACACCGACGGCACGCCCGTCGCGCACGAGCACCCGTTCGACCCGGGCGTTGCACTCCAGCCGAGCGCCGGCTGCCTGCAGCCGGGACACCAAAGCGGCGGTCAGCTGCCCGGCTCCACCGACCGGCACCGGAAACCCGACGGTTTGGCCCAGCATGGCAAGCAGCCACCCGAAGATGCCGCTGGCAGCGGACTCCGGCGCCAAGTCGGTATGGATCGCGTTCCCGGCGAGGAGCAGGCCGGGGGCCTCGCCGGCGAAGTTCTCCTGGGCAAGCCGGCGGACCGACAACGTCCCGAAACGAGCAAACCGCAGCGCACCCGACAGACCCAGCGTCCTGGTCAGTCGGACGCCGGCTCGAACCGGCGGGAACGGCGTGAACAGTGCAGCCAGCAGCGGCTCCCGGAGCCGGTCCCATTCGGCGTAGAGCCGTCGCCACGCATCGCCGTCACCAGGGTGGAAGGAGTCGAGGTTCGCCGCCGTCAGCTCGAGATCGCGCGACAACACCGCGGCCCGCCCGTCCGGCAGCGGATGGGCCAGCACCTTGGGGGCGTGGGTCCACCGCAGACCGTGCTGGTCCAGGCCGAGCCGGCTCATCACCGGCGACGCCATCCCGAGGGGGTAGAAGGCGCTGTACAGGTCGGAGACAAAGCCCGGCACGGTGACCTCCGCGCTGCGGACCGCTCCTCCAGGTTCCGACTGCGCCTCCAGGAGCAGGACGTCCCAACCAGCGTCGGCGAGCAGGATGGCGGCGACCAGCCCGTTGGGTCCCGACCCGATCACAACGGCATCCGTCATCCGGCCAGCCTGCCCCGCAACGCCACCCGCCACGTTCGGTACGCCGTCCACCGTGGCGGCTCAGCCAGGTTCACGCTGTGGGAGGCGCGGGGGTCGGCACCGAGACCTGCGCCAGCAGACGGGTTACCTCGCGGGAGTACTCCGGGTCGCTCTGGTAGTTCGAGTGGGCGTGGATCGGCTCGTGGCTGGGATTTCCGGGCTGCCGGGCAAGGGCGCCGGGGTCGAACGACAGACGGCGGTCCACCGCGTCGTCGTCGGCAAACACCGCGCCACCGATGGGGTCAGTGGGCCGGTACAGGTTGCCCCACTGTCGGCCGCGGACGGCGTCGAGGACGCAGGATAGTTGGTCCTCGCCGAAATAGGCCGGGAAGTAGTGCCCGTAGAGTCGTCGCAGCGGCGAGCCAAAGGTGAGCAGGCTTGTCCGCTGGGCTCCACCGGCTGGCAGTTGCACGAGTGCGGCCGCCGCCAGCACGGTCCCCTGACTGTGCGCCGCGACGAGCAGGCCCTCCGCTGCGCGGTCGTCATCGAGGTAGTCGATGCGGCAGACCAGATCGGGGACCGAACGCTCGGCGTAGCACGGCGGCGCCAGTGGGTGCGCCGCGCGCGGCCAGAAGGTGCCGAGGTCCCATACGATGCCGATGACCTTGCGGCGTTGCGGTGACCTGTATGCCTGCCAGCCGAGGGAGATCAGCCCGAGGGCCAGCAGGCCGACCGACCAGTTGGCGATGTTGGTGAGCCACCTGACGACATCGGGATGCGCGCTGAGACCGAGAGCCGCGGCCGGAGTCCGGATGCGGATGATGGCCGCGAACACCGGTATCGCCAGCACGACCCCCACGACGAACAGTCCGCCCAGCCAACCACCGACGAAGTCTGTCGCGCCGGCCTGGGCCCGGGCCCGAGCCACCTGCCTCACCCGCGTGGCGTCGGACAGTCCTGGATCGTCTCGCCTGGCGTAGTCGGCCCGCACGCTGTCGACCTGGTCCTGTGCTCGGCGGGGTAGCCAGCGCAGCCACACCCACGCAGTGCAGCCGGCCACCACCAGGACGATGGCAAGAAAGGCCAGCGACGCCCAGGCGTAGGGCCGCGGTGTGGTCAGCGGCTCGGCGACGCCCGCAGTGCCGGTCAACGGAGTCGAGTTCGGCGCCCGACCACCGTCGAGCCAGTCCGCGGCCCGGTAGGTGATGCCGGCGGTGAAGATGGCGGCCAGCAGAAGGCCCAGACCGGCAACTACCGTAGTCGCCTGACCGCGCATCGCCGGTGCCGCCGCCGGCCGGCCGCGCCGCGAGACCGCGAGAGCCACCGCGAGCACCACCAGGCCGACGGCCTGGCTGACGAACAACCACCGCACGGTGGGCTCGTAGCCCGGCAGCGCCCCGCGGGCCTCCCACAGCGGACGCGTCAACGCCAGGTAACCAAGGCTCAGCGCGGCGACGGCGAGCCCGGCGAACCGGATCCATTCCGCGAGGTCGACGAGCCGCCCTGGGCTGTTGGCGTGGGCCGACTCGGTCTGCGGCCTCGGTTGCGGCAGCGCCGTTGCCACGGCGGCGGACCCGAGTACGACGAGGCTGCCGCCGAACGCCAGCCAGCCCCATGCCGCCCGAGTCCCCGGCTGGGTCCTGTCGAACTGCAGCGCCGGCCAGGCGAGGACCGCCCCTGAAGTCGCCACGGCCGCGGCGATGTGCAGGGCGCGGAGTCGGCCGACGGGCGCGCGGCCGTACCAGAAACCCGGCTCGGCCAACCGGGCAGCGTGGGCGCCGCCGGCGCCGGCCGGTGGCCGCACGGACTCATACGCCAACCAGGTCCGCTTCCCCAGGTACCACAGCAACCCGATGAGCAGGATAGGCACGGCCGAGGTGGCCAGGATGCGACGCCCGGGCTGGGACCACCAACCGGCGCTGAGGAAACCCAGGAAGGTGTGTCGGGCACCGCAGGTCCGGCCCGGCCCAGCACACTGCCAGCCACCGAGGTCGACACCGACCCCTATCGCCGCGAGGGTAATGGTAGCCGTCAGGCTCAGCCCGAAGAGTCGGACCAGGCTCTCGGTGATCGCATCCAGCCGCCGGCCGCGGGCCCCCGCCGCGGGTTCCGGCCGCATCCACACCGCGACGTTCACCAGCATGAACGGCAGCAGGAGGAGCCACAACGCCCTGCTCGCCCCGCCGGAGGTCAGGTTGCCCCAGGAGTACGCCTCCAGGACCGTCCCTGACGAGGACGGCTCGGCGACCGCCCGTCGGTAGAAGCCAGCCGTCCGGTCACCGGCAACGGGCTCGACGTCCTGGCGTCCGAGCATGTCGTGGGCGGTGGGCAGGGTGCCGCTGACCCCGTGCACGCGCAGTTCGACCGCGGGCCCGGCCGAGATGGGGTCCGGCCGCGGATCGGCCCGCGGTGGCACCCCAGGAGTCTGCCTACCCGTCGGCCTACCTGCCCCGCGCCCGCCTGCCACGTTGCCAGCCCCCCGCTTCAGGATCGGTGCTGATCCGGTGCTGATCCGGTGCTGACCGATGCAGCCCGACCGATTAGATCGTTCGCAGCGCACCGCCGTCCACCGGGATCATGCACCCGGTGAGGTAGGACGCGGCCGGGGACAGGACGAACGTCGCGACCCGGCCGAATTCGGCCGGATCGCCGTACCGGCGCAGCGGAATCGCGTTCTCGTTGCCACGCCGCGCCTGCTCGTCGGCATCGAGGGAGAGCGTCCGGTCGGTGGCCAGGCGGCCGGGTAGCAGTCCGAGAACCCGGACACCGCGGGGCCCGAGTTCATCGGCCATGGTCTTGGCCAGCATGGCCAACCCCGGGCGGAGTCCGTTGGAGATGGCCAAGCCGGCGATCGGTGACCGGGTGGACGTGGAGAGCACGAAGGCCAGCGCCCCGCCATCGGTCAGGGCCGGTACCGCGGCCCGCGCTACCCGCACCGCGCCCAGGAAGACCGACTCGAAGGCGGCCCGCCACTGCTCGTCTGTCGCCGCCAGCGCGGGGCCCGGCGGGGGGCCGCCGACGCTGATCAATGCTCCGTCGAGTCGGCCGAAACGGTCCAGCGCGGCGCGAACCAACCGCTCGGCCGTGGCCGGATCGGCGTTGTCCGCGACGACACCGGCGCAGTGCTGGTCGCCGAGCGCGGACACGGTCTGCTCGACCGAGGCCGCGTCCCGGCCGGACACGACGACCCGCGCACCCTCCTCGACCAGGCAGGAGGCGGTGGCCCGGCCCAGGCCCCTGGTGCCGCCGGTGACGAGGTAGACACGCCCGGCCAGTGTCAGATCCATGCGGGCAGTCTGACGTGTAATGCCTCCTTGACAGTGGGTCGGGGTGACAAGCAAGCTTGTCCTGACCGCCGCGCCGGTCACCCTTCGTGGACGGCCCGGACCGCGTCGATCGTGTCCGCCTCAGCGGCGGACTTGTCCGGCCGGTACCGCAGCACGCGCGCGAAGCGCAGGGCGACGCCGCCCGGGTACCGGGTGGAGGTCTGCACGCCGTCGAAGGCGATCTCGACGACGAGCTCCGGTCGGACGAAGACCTGCCAGTCGTTGCGGCGAACCTCCAGCTCCAGCAGCCGATCGGTCTGCCAGCGCAGCAGCTCATCGGTCAGTCCCTTGAAGGTCTTGCCCAGCATGAGGAAACCGCCCGTGGCCGGGTCCCGGGCCCCGAGGTGCAGGTTGGACAACCAGCCCCGGCGGCGCCCGGAGCCCCACTCCACGGCCAGCACGACGAGGTCCAGGGTGTGCCGGGGCTTCACCTTCAGCCACGCGGCGCCGCGCCGACCCGCCTCGTACGGGGCGGTCAGCGACTTGACCAGCACCCCCTCGTGCCCGCGATGCAGGGCGTCCTCGGCGAACGCGGCCGCCTGGGCGGCATCGGTCGGGACCAGTCTCGGCACCCGGAGTTCCGCCGGCAGGACCCGCTCGGCGGCGGCGTTACGGTCGACTGCTGGCAGGTCGAGGAGCTGGGTGCCGTCGAGGTGCAGAACGTCGAAGACGTAGGTCGTCAGCGGAACGGAGGCGTTGCGGTGGCTGCCTCTGTCGCCGGCCCGCCGGGCCACCCGGCTCGCCGTCTCCTGGAAGCGCCGCGGTCGACCGTCAGGGCGCAACGCCAGGACCTCGCCGTCACACACGATCGCCTCGACCGGCAGTGCGCGGGCGGCGGTGACGACCTCCGGCACCCGATCGGTGATGTCCTCCAGTGTCCGGGTGAAGACGACGACCTGGTCCCGGTCGCGGTGGATCTGCACCCGCACCCCGTCCAGCTTCCACTCCACCGCGGCGTTCCTCTTCAGCCGTTCGAACGCCTCGGGCACGGTGCCGGCGGTCTGGGCGAGCATCGGCTGCACAGGCCGCCCCACCTCGAGGCGGAACTGGGTCAGACCGCCGCCGCCGCCGGCCAACGCGGCGCCGGCCACGACCGGCAACGACCCGCGCAGCATGGCGGCTCGCCGTACGTCGGCCACCGGCACGCCGGCCGCCCGGGCCACCGCCTCGGCCATGACGCCCGCCTGCGCGCCCTGTCGAAGCTCGCCGGAGAGCAACCCCCGCAACAGCCACTGCTCGTCCGCGGTCGAAGCGGCCAGCAGCGTGTGCAGCAGGTCCCGCCGGGCGGCCGCCGCTCCCGGTCCGGCCACCAGAGCCAGCCGCGCCAGCTTCGTCTCGACCTCGAGCAGGGTCAGCGACGCGGCGGACGCCGGCGGCGGCAGCTCCCGCAGCGCCGCCCATCCGACGCCGGTCCGGCGCTGGCGTAGTTCACCGGAGAGGAAGCACACCACAGCCTCGACCTCCGCCGGCGCGGCTCGTCGGAGGCAGTCGGCCACCACGGCCACCTTGCCGGAGCGGGCGGCGGTGGCGGCGACCGCGATGGAGGTGGCGGCGAGGTCGGCGAAGAGCACGATGGGGCCGTCCCGCCGCCCTCAGCCGAGCTCTCAGCCGAGTCCGAGCACGCCGAGCGCCGTCCGCGCCGCCGCGCCGCCGGCCTCTTCCGCGATCTCCACGGCGCGTGGCACGTCCAGATCGGCCACCAGCGCAGCGGTGAGGGCCGCCTGCGCCGCGTCATTGTCCTCCGATCGCCCGGCTGCGCTGTAGAGCCGCTCCAGTCTGGCCGCGGCGCCCGCCAGCACATCCGGGCGGTAGTCCCACTGCGCGGCCCACGGCCGGTCGAGACACGCCAGCCGCAACGCCTCGGCCGGATAGTCGCGCAGCACGTCGGTCACGAGGACGAGGTTGCCGGTGGACTTGGCCATCTTGGCGCCGTCGACCAGGACCGTGCCGACGTGCAACCAGGCCCGGGCGAATGGTCGGACGCCGGTCACGGCCTCGGCCATTGCGGCCTCGTAGGCATGGTGCGGGAACCGGAGGTCGGCGCCGCCGCCGTGCAGGTCGACGGCTGGACCGAACGTGGTCAGCGCCATCGCCGCGCATTCGGCGTGCCAACCCGGCCGGCCCGCCCCCCACGGCGACGGCCACGCCGGCTCGCCAGCCCCCGAGGCCTGCCAGATCGCCACGTCGCACGGGTCGCGCTTGGCCGGGTCGTGCGCGTCCTCCCCGTACTCCGCGGCGAGAGCGAGTGCGGCGTCCCGGTCCAGACCGGCTCGGGCGGGCACATCCGCCCCGTCGAAGTACACGCTGCCACCGGCCTCGTAGGCCGCGCCGGTGGTGAGCAGTGCCGCCGCGAGGCCCTCCACCTGGCGCACGTAGTTGTGCGCCCGCGGTTCGTGGATGGGCGGGCGGACCCGCAGCGCCTCCATGTCCCGATCGAAGTGGAACTGCTGCACCGCGGCGAACGAGTCGTAGGGGCTGCCGGCACGATCAGCGGCCGCGGTGAGCACGTCGTCCACGTCGGTGACGTTGCGGCAGACCTCGACCTCGACCCCGATGTGCCGGAGCACGCGCGCGACGGTGTCCATCCAGACGAAGGTCGCGGCATGGCCGAGGTGCGTGGTGTCGTAGGGCGTGATACCGCAGACGTACATCCGCGCCCGGCCGACGACCGGCAGAAGGTGTCCGTTGATGCGCAGCACGGCGCCCTGGGCCACGTCGCGCCTAGAGCAACGAGCGCAGGACGTAGGGCATGATCCCACCGTGGCGGTAGTACTCCGCCTCTCCCGGCGTATCGATCCGAACCACCGCCTGGAAGGCCGTGTCGTCGGCCTGCACCGTGATCTCCCGCGGGAGTTCGCCCCCGCCGGCCAGTCCCCGGATCGTGACGACCTCCTCGCCGGTAAGCCCGAGGGACTCCCGGGTTTCGCCGTCGCGGTACTGCAGCGGCAGCACACCCATCCCGATGAGGTTGGAGCGGTGGATCCGCTCGTAGGACTCGGCGACCACCGCACGCACCCCCAGCAGCGCGGTCCCCTTGGCCGCCCAGTCCCGGGAGGAGCCGGAGCCGTACTCCTTGCCGGCGAGCACGACCAGCGGCACACGGTCGGCCGCGTACCGCTCGGCGGCGTCGTAGATCGCCAGTTGCTCGCCGTCCGGGAGGTGGCGGGTCACCCCGCCCTCGGTGCCGGGCGCGAGTTGGTTGCGCAGCCGGATGTTGGCGAACGTCCCGCGGATCATCACCTCGTGGTTTCCCCGCCGGGACCCGTAGGAGTTGAAGTCCGCGCGGGCCACGCCGTGCTCGGAGAGGTACCGGCCCGCGGGGGAGTCCACCTTGATCGAGCCGGCCGGGGAGATGTGGTCGGTGGTCACCGAGTCCCCGAGGACGGCCAGTACCCGCGCCTCCTCGATGTCGGTCAGCGCTGCCGGCTGCTCCGTCATGCCGTCGAAATACGGCGGCCTGCGCACGTAGGTCGAGAGCGGGTCCCAGGCGAAGGTCGTCCCGGAGGGCACCGACAGCTCCTGCCAGCGCTCGTCGCCGGCGAACACGTCGGCGTAGTCGCGGGTGAACATCTCCGACTCAATGGCCGCCCCGATGACGTCCGCCACCTCCCGCGACGTCGGCCAGATGTCGCGCAGGTACACCGGCTGCCCGTCGCTGCCGGTGCCCAGCGGCTCGGTGGTGAGGTCGAGGTCCATCGTGCCGGCGAGGGCGTAGGCAACGACAAGCGGCGGCGAGGCCAGGTAGTTCATCTTCACGTCCGGGTTGATCCGGCCCTCGAAATTGCGGTTCCCGGAGAGCACGGCGGTGACCGCGAGGTCGGCCTCGTTCACCGCGGCGGACACTGCCGCGATGAGCGGGCCGGAGTTGCCGATGCAGGTCGTGCAGCCGTACCCGACGAGGGAGAAGCCCAGCTTCTCCAGGTAGGGGGTCAGGCCCGCCCGGTCGTAGTAGTCCATGACCACCTTCGACCCGGGCGCCAGCGACGTCTTGACCCAGGGCTTGCGCTCCAGCCCCGCCTCGACGGCCTTCTTCGCCAGCAGCGCCGCGGCCAGCATCACCGAGGGGTTGGAGGTGTTCGTGCAGGAGGTGATGGCCGCGATGGCCACCGCGCCGTGGTCGATCTCCACCTGCTGCCCGTCCAGGTCGATCAGCGTACGTCGCTCCGGCCGGCCACCCGCCGCGGCCGGCACCGACGCCGGCTCCTGCGCCCCGTCGGCCGTGCCGTAGGCGATGGGATCGCTGGAGGGGAACGACGCGGCGGAGGCTTCGTCGAGGCCGGCCGACACCCGATCCGCGGCCGACGGTGTCCCGGCCGGTGGCCGGGGCGTTCCCGCCCCGTCGTCAGCGGTGACATAGTCGGCCAGCACGGACCGGAAGCCGGCCTTGGCCACCGCCAGCGGCACCCGGTCCTGCGGTCGCTTCGGGCCGGCGATGGACGGTTCGATGGTGCCGAGGTCCAGGCCGAGGGTCTCGGTGAAGGCCGGCTCCACCGTGGGGTCGTGCCAGAGCCCCTGCTCCTTGGCGTAGGCCTCGACAAGGTTCACCTGCTGCTCGGAGCGCCCGGTGAACCGCAGGTACGCCAGCGTCTCGGCGTCGATCGGGAAGATCGCGCAGGTGGAGCCGTACTCCGGGCTCATGTTGCCGATGGTGGCCCGGTTGGCCAGCGGCACGTTGGAGACGCCGGGTCCGTAGAACTCCACGAACGTGCCGACCACTCCGTGCCGGCGCAACATCTCGGTCACCGTGAGCACCAGGTCGGTCGCGGTCGATCCCTCCGGCATCTCGCCCGAGAGCTTGAAGCCGACCACCTTCGGGATGAGCATGGACACCGGCTGGCCCAGCATCGCCGCCTCCGCCTCGATGCCACCGACCCCCCAGCCGAGGACGCCCAGGCCGTTGACCATTGTGGTATGGGAGTCGGTGCCGACGAGCGTGTCCGGGTAGGCCAGCCCGTCCTTGTCGAAGACGACGCGCGCGAGGTGCTCGATGTTGACCTGGTGCACGATGCCGGTGCCGGGCGGCACGACGGAGAAGTCGGCGAACGCCTGCTGTCCCCAGCGCAGGAACTGGTAGCGCTCACTGTTGCGCTGGTACTCCAACTCGACGTTGCGTTCGAAGGAGTCGGGCGCGCCGAAAAGGTCGGCGATGACCGAGTGGTCGATAACCAGTTCCGCCGGTCGCAGCGGGTTGATCCGCGAGGGGTCGCCGCCGAGATCGGCCATTGCCTCCCGCATGGCCGCCAGGTCCACCACGCAGGGCACGCCGGTGAAGTCCTGCATGAGCACTCGTGCCGGGGTGAACTGGATCTCCGCGCTCGGCTTCGCCGCTGGGTCCCAGCCGGCGATGGCCCGGACCTGCTCGGCGGTGATCCGATGGCCGTCCTCGTTGCGGAGCAGGTTCTCCAGCAGCACCTTGAGACTGAACGGGAGCCGCGCGGCTCCCTCGACGGCGTCGAGGCGGAAGATGTCGTAGGAGGTGCCACCGACCCTCAAACCGGCCCGGGCCTGGAAGCTGTTCTCGGTCATTGCGGATCCCCTTTCGCACCGGCAGTCTTACCCGCCGGCGGGAGCCGCCGTACCGCACCCTCGGCGAGCGCGATCACGGCGGATGTGTCGACATTGGGAACGTGGCCGGCAAGGCCGGCACCCAGGTGCAGGACGAGCCCGTCGTGTACGAGCTGGAGGAAGGCGGCGAGAGTCTCCGCGGTGACGTCGTCGCGGATGGTGCCGGCGGCCTGTCCGCGACGAAGGCGCCCCTGGGTCGCGGCCGTGACGACGTCCAGCCGCTCCTGCCACGACGACCGGAACTCAGCGTCGATCCGCAGTCGGTTGGCCACCTCCAGCTGCACGCCCAGCCAGCCCGGATCGCGGCTGGCAAGGTCGTGGATCACTTGGACCAGCCCGTGTTCGGTGACAACCGCCGCCGTCTGGGCCGCCTCGTCAGCGGCGAGGGCGAGGAAGAGGGTGTCCTTGTCCGCGAAGTGGTGGAAGATCGCCCCGCGGGACAGTCCGATCTCGCGCTCCAGGACGCGGACGGTCGCGCCGCTGTAGCCGTGGCGCGCGAAGGCCTGCCGGGCGCCGTCGAGGATACGGCGACGCGTCTCCTCGATCTGCTCTTCGCTGACCTTGGGCACGGCGTCACCCTAGCCAACCGTACGTACGTCTTGCAAGAGGTCTGATGGCGTGAGTCAGGTGGTCTGCTTGACGATGAGGAAGGTGCCGAAGAGCAGCACCAGCATGAGCGCCCCGTAGACCAGGCCGGTCCG
The DNA here is from genome assembly GCA_017882785.1 of Frankiaceae bacterium. Taxonomy (GTDB): domain Bacteria; phylum Actinomycetota; class Actinomycetes; order JADGOV01; family JADGOV01; genus JADGOV01. The sequence continues at coordinate 13,276 of JADGOV010000033.1, read as the reverse complement.
GCGAAAGACCACCGTCGGGGACCCTCCGAGGCGGGCCGCGACCGGGACGCCCAACAGCAGGACGAGGACGCTCATCGCGAGCATGGCGAACGCGCCGGGCTCGAGGCCGAGGATCTCCTTCGAGGCCAGGACAGAGCCGGCCAGATCGGCAGCCACCGCGACACCTCCCGTTTCTCCGAACAGCAGTATCGCATCGGCCTCCTGCCGGTGTGCGCACTGACCTCCGCTACCCTCGGGGCGCGTCGCACGACGGTGCGCCCACAGGCCCGCATGGGGTTGTGTCGCCCGCCCGGACGCCCGCCCAAGACGATTGGCGCGATGTGATCACCAATTTCACCGCGGTACCCGATTGGTTTCCGATCGATAACGCCGGCGCCGGGCTGGCGGTGGCCGACATCGACGGGGACGGCCAGCCCGACCTGGTGGTGCTGATGGTTGACGCGTCCGCGGCTCAGAACGCGGGGTACTACCGCGTCGGCCACGGCGTGGACCATGACGGCAACCTGCAGGGCGGCTGGGGCCCCTGGGCGCCGGTTCCGGACTGGTTCGCCTGGGAGAACGAGGCGGCAGGGGTCGCCGTCGCCGATGTCAACGGGAACGGCCAGCCCGACCTGATCGTGTTCATGGTCGACGCCCCGGACGGGGAGAATGCCGGCTACTACCGAATCGGCTGGGGACTGGACGCCGCGGGTGCGGTCACCGGCGGCTGGGGTCCGTGGACGGCGGTCCCGGACTGGTTCAGCTGGGTGAACGCCGGCGGGGACATCACGGTGGCCGACGTCGACGGCGACGGGCATCTCGACCTCGTCGTGCTGATGGTGGACGCCCCGCCAGGCCAGAACGGGGGCTACTACCGCAGCGGTCGGCTGCAGGCGAGCGGGACCGTCACCGAATGGCGGCCGTGGACCGCGGTGCCGGACTGGCGGTTCTGGGAGAACCAGGGCGCAGGCGTGGCCGTGGCGGACCTCGATGGCGACGGCACACCCGAACTGCTCGTCCTGGCCGTGGACAATCCGGCCGGGCAGAACGGCGGCTACCACAGCATCGGCTGGCGGCTGGACGCGCGTGGCCGGCCCGCTGACGGCTGGGGGCCGTGGCAGGACGTGCCCGACTGGCGGTTCTGGGAGAACCAGGGCGGCGCCGCGGCCCTCGCACCGCTGGGTGCCGCCGGCATGGCGCACATCCTCGTCCTGGCCATCGACAACCCGCCCGGGCCGAACGGCGGGTACTACCGCGTGCTCGACGTCATGACCGATCTGGACATGGCACCGCAGATGGGTGTCTGGCGGCTGCTGGAGAACGACTCCGGCGTGCTCGCTGTGCACGCCGCCCTGCTGCACACCGGCAGCGTGATGTTCTTCGCCGGGTCCAGCAACGACCCGGACCGGCACGCTGCTCACCAGTACGGGACGGCGCTGTGGCACTATCCCGCACCGCAGGTCAGCCGGCCGGACACCCCGGTGGACCTGTTCTGCTGCGGGCATGCCTTCCTGCCCGATGGTCGGCTGCTCGCGGCCGGCGGCACGGAGCAGTACGACCCGTTCTTCGGGTTGCGCCAGGCGGTGGTCTTCGATCCGGCCGGTGGTCCCGCTGACCCGGCCAGCCCGACCGGGACGGCCGGCGCCTGGGAGGCGGTGCCGGAGATGGCCGGCGGGCGCTGGTATCCCGCCCTGCTGCCCCTTGCCGACGGGAGGGTGCTGGCTGTCGCGGGTCTTGATGAGAACAACGTCCTCAACCTCGTGCCCGAGACCTACGCGGACGGAGCCGGGTGGGCCGTGTTGCCGGTCTCCCCGCACTGGCCCATGTACGCGCATCTGTTCCTGCTCGCCGACGGCCGGGTCTTCTACAGCGGCGGACAGTACGGTGACAACAACGGCGTCAAGCCCGCCGTCTGGGACCTGGGCACCAACGCCGCCCACGATGTTCCGGGGTTGCCCGCGGCGGGCAGCCGCAACCAGTCGGCGAGCGTTCTCCTACCTCCGGCACAGGCCCAGCGGGTAATGATCATCGGCGGGGGACCGTACGACATGCACAACCAGGCCGGCGCCACGGGATCGACCGCGATCGCCGACCTTGCCAGCGCCGCGCCCGGCTACACACCGGCCGCCCCGCTGACCATGCCCCGGATGCATCTGTGCGCGACCCTGCTGCCGGACCGGAGCGTGCTCGTCAACGGCGGTGCGATGATGGAGGAGAGCGCCGTCGAGGCTGCCCTCGCCGCCGAGATCTACCAGCCTGGAACGGGCACGTGGACCATGGCGGCGACCTCACGCGTACCACGCCTCTACCACTCCGTGGCGCTCCTGATGCCGGACGGCAAGGTGATCACCGCCGGCTCGAACCCGCAGCGGAAGACCGAGGAGCTGCGGATCGAGGTCTTCTGGCCGCCCTACCTCTTCGCTGGGGCACGGCCGTCGTGCACACCTGCCCAGACGCAGGTGCACCACGGCGCGGTGCTCACCGCCGAGGCGCCGGACGCCGCCGGCGTGTCGTCGGCCTGCCTCATCCGCCCCGGTGCCACCACTCATTCCGCCGACGCCGAGCAACGGCTGATCGACGTCCCGCACCAGGTCATTGCGAACGATCAGGTGAGTCTGCAGCTGCCGGCCACCGCGGCGATCGCACCACCAGGGTGGTACCTGCTGTTCCTCGTCAACGCCGCCGGCGTGCCCTCGCAGGGCGCCTGGCTGCACCTGACCTGACCCTCGGGCTGGCACTGTTGGTGCCGCTGGGCTGCGCCGATCATGCTAGAAGGGACGTTCGGCGGTCGGGCCGACGGTACATCTGAGCATGATCGCCGCCGTGGGGGTACATCCGGGAGCGGCTCTCAGCGGGACTGGCATCGGCCGACCCCCGCCGCCCGCCGCCCGCTGGGGATTGACTGCGCATCGGCAACGACAGAGAGTTGTCGGATGGACGCGTCTCTGCAAGCCCGGGTGCACGCCGCCGCACGGGGTGACGGGCCGCTCGAGGCCGTGGCGGCCGCGGCGCGGGTCGCCGAGGACCTTGCGGAGACTGCTGACGTCGTGGTCGTTCCCTTCCTCGACCAGGCGCGTCGCGCGGGCTACTCCTGGACCGAGATCCTCGCCCAGCTCAGGTCGTCACGTAGGCGCCGCGGGGACGCTCCGTCGACCGGCCCACAACTCCCGACACCGCCGGTAACCGTGCCACTGCCCACGATGACCGGATCTACAGTCGGCACGTGCGGGAACCTACCCTGACAGACGAGGACGCCGGGCGTGCGCAGGTCGCGCGGTGGGTGGCCGACGCCGCGGCCGTGACAGTACTGACCGGTGCCGGCATCTCCACCGAGTCCGGCATCCCGGACTACCGCGGGCCGAACGGGGTGTGGACCCGCAACCCGGACGCGATGCGAACAGTGACCCTGCAGGACTACGTCGGCGACGCGGACGTGCGCCGGCGCGCCTGGCGTGCCAGACGGGAGCACGCCGCCTGGACCGCGCAGCCCAATGCCGCACACCGGGCGCTCGTCGACCTGGAACGCTCCGGTCGGCTGGTGGCCCTGCTGACCCAGAACATCGACGGGCTGCACCAGCGGGCGGGCTCCACGCCGCACGTCGTCGTGGAACTTCACGGCACGCTGCATGAGGTGCAGTGCCTGGACTGCCAGGCCCGTACGCCGATGCCCGAGGAGTTGCAGCGGGTGACCGACGCGATGCCGGACCCGGCATGCCGCCGCTGCGGCGGCATGCTCAAGTCGGCGACCATCAGCTTCGGTCAGGCGTTGGATCCGGCTGTCCTGTCCCGGGCGGTCGCCGCCGCCGGCGACTGTGAGGTGTTCCTGGCGATCGGCAGCTCGCTGACTGTCCGGCCGGCCGCCGGGCTGTGCGGCATGGCGGCCGACGCCGGTGCCCGCGTGGTCGTGGTCAACGCGCAGCCGACCCCGTACGACGAGATCGCCCGTCGAACCGGTGGCGCGGTGCTTCGCGCGCCGATCGGCACCGTGGTGCCGGCGATCGTCGCGGCCTGATGGGCTCGCCGGTCGACCCTGCGTCCACCCCGGTCTCCGACCGCACCCGGGTACGCCGGGAGCCGGAGCGAGGCGTCTACGACCGCGGCACCATCGACGCCGTGCTCGACGCCGCGTTCGTCTGTCACCTGGCCTTCGTCGCGGACGGACAGCCCTTCGCGGTGCCGACCCTGCACGCCCGGGTCGGCGACGTCGTCTACGTGCACGGTTCCGCCGCCAGCAGGGCGCTGCGTACGGTGCACGCCGCGGCGTCGGCCTGCCTGACGGTCACTCTCCTCGACGGTGTTGTGCTGGCCCGCAGCGTATTCGAGCACACGGTCAACTACCGCAGCGTGATGCTCCTCGGAACGCTGCGCGTGGTCGAGGACCCGGCCGGCAAGCTGGCCGCGCTCGAGGCGTTCACCGACAGGCTGCTGCCTGGGCGCTGGTCCGAGGTTCGCCCGCCTACCCGCCAGGAGCTGGCCGCCACCTCGATCCTGGCGCTGGCGATCCATGAGGCCTCAGCCAAGATCCGCAGTGGGCCACCGGGCGACGGCACGTCACCCGACGCGACACTCCCGGTCTGGGCCGGCGAGATGCCGCTCGTCACCGCGTGGGGCACGCCCGTGGCCGACCCCGAACTCCAGCCCGGTATCCCCCTTCCCGACAGTGTGCGGCGGCTACTCGCGGAGCCGCCGCCGTGACGGCAACGCCCCAGCTGGACGTGCGTTCGGGCTGCGCCGATCATGCTGGAACGCGCGTTGAGCCCGCCGATCATGCTGGAACGCGCGTTCGGCGGCGCCCCGCAACGGCCTTCCTAGCATGATCGGCGCAGGGGAGTGCGTTTCAGCATGATCCGCGATCAGGTCGGCCGGCCGGCGTGCACTCCGGCGGATGTTGCCGGTGGATCCGCCCGGTGTTCGCGCCGTGTCGGGACAGGGATCGGGCCGTGTTCACCAAGGGCACGTGGCTGAACGCCTGCGGGGTGTTGCCGACCTGCCGCGCCAGCTTCGGGTCGTATTCCTCAGCGAGTAGGCCGACGTCGTTGCGCAGGCTGAGCAGTCGCTCGAACATCACCCGCGCCTCGTGATCCTCACCGAGCAGGTGCAGGTCGTCGGCCAACCAGAACGTGCAGGCCAGGAAGGCGCCCTCCCCGGGGGGCAACCCGTCCGTGCCGTCCGTGGTGTCGTAGCGCTGGACGAACCCGTCGACCATGAGCTCGCGCTGCACGGCCCGGATCGTGCCGACCACCCGCGGGTCGGAGGCGGGCAGGAAACCGACCTGTGGCAGCAGCAGCAGGGCGGCGTCCAAGGCCTTCGAGCCGTAGTACTGGGTGAACGTGCCCCGTTCCTCGTCATAGCCCGAGTGGCACACGTCGGCGTGGATCTCCGCGCGCAGCCGCCGCCAGCGGTCCACCGGCCCCTCCAACGAGGTCTGCTCCACGGTCCGGACGGCGCGGTCCACGCCCACCCAGGCCATCACCTTGGAGTGGGTGAAGTGCTGTGCGGGACCGCGAATCTCCCACAGCGACTCGTCCGGACGATCCCAAGCCTCCTCGAGGAATCGGACAAGGGACTGCTGCAGTCGCCACGTGTCGGCATCGCTGGCCAGGCCGCTCTCCCGGGTCAGGTAGAGGCCGTCGAGGACCTCGCCCCAGACGTCGAGTTGGAACTGGTCCACCGCCGCGTTGCCGATCCGCACGGGGCGGGAATCCTCATAGCCCGGCAACCACGACGCCTCGTACTCCGGGATGCGCCGTTCGCCGCCCAGCCCGTAGAGGATCTGCAACTCGCTGGGGTCCCCCGCGACGGCCCGCAGCAGCCAGTCCCGCCAGGCCGACGCCTCGGTGCGGAACCCGGAGTAGAGCAGCGCCTGCAGGGTGAACGTCGCATCCCGCAACCAGCAGTAGCGGTAGTCCCAGTTGCGGACCCCACCGAGGTGTTCCGGCAGCGAGGTCGTGGCCGCGGCCACGATGCCACCGGTCGGTGAGTAGGTCAGCGCCTTCAGCGTGATCAGCGACCGGACGACGGCGTCGCGCCACTCCCCGTCGTAGGTGCAGGTGGACATCCAGTCCGACCACCACCTCTCGGTCTGGGTGATCGCGTGCTCGGCGGAGATCGCCCGTGGCGCGGGAAGGTGGGATTCCCGCCAGGTCAGTACGAACGGCACCCGCTGGCCCTGGCTGATGGTGAAGTCGGAATACGTCGTGAAGTCCCGGCCGGTGGTGTGTACCGGGGTGCGGAACCACACCGCGTTCGGCCCGGCGACCGCTTCCAGGGCGCCGTCCAACCGGCGGACCCAGGGCATGGTCTGCCCGTAGTCGAAGCGCAGCCGCAACTCGCTGCTGATGTCCACCCGGCCCTCGATGCCCTCGACTATCCGGACGATGTCCGGCGCCTCGCCGCGGGGGGGCATGGCATCGATCACCCGAACGGTGCCGGTCGCGGTCTCCCATTCGCTCTCCAGAATGAGGGTGTCGCCGCGGTAGCGACGGCGCGCGCAGCGGCCGCCGTCAGCGGGGGCCAGGCGCCACCGGCCGTGCCGCTCATCCCCGAGGAGTGCCGCGAAACACGCTGGGGAGTCAAAACGCGGCAAGCACAGCCAGTCGATCGAGCCGGTACGCCCGACGAGGGCGGCGGTGTAAGCGTCACCGATCAGCGCGTAGTCCTCGATACGCTCGGCCACGGTGCTCCTCCCTCATCGATGTGCTCGGCCCGTAGGCTGACCATGATGTGCCCCTCGACCGACTGGTCGGCTGATCCTAGGAGCCGGCGGCTCCTCGCCGTCCGGCTTCTCGCCGTGGCTGTGGCCGGCGCGGCTACCGTGGCGGGCCTGACCGGTTGCGGGGGCAGGTACCAGTCGCCGCGCGAGGTCGTGGTGACCTTTCGACCGACCGCGACGCAGGCCCAGCACGACGCGGCGCGCGCCGCCTGTGCGACCGCGGCGGGCCGCACGACGCCCGAGCCGGCCCCGACCTCGACGTTGCCCGCGACCCGGCTCAACGACGTCCGGTTCCGGGTGGATGAGGCGAACGACCCTGAGTTGGCCCAGCTCTATGACTGCCTGCGCCGGCAACCGGGTGTGCTGGGCATCGACCTGCCCAACGACTAGCCGCTCTCACCCGCAGCAGGGTCCCGCTCGACCCGGTGCGCGCCGGAGTAGACGTTCATCCCATCCGCTCGCAGGAAACCGATCAGCGTCATGTCGGATTCGGCGGCCAGGTCCACGGCCAGTGAGGACGGCGCGGAAACCGCGGCGAGGACGGGCACGCCGGCCATCATCGCCTTCTGGGTGAGCTCGAAGGAGGCCCGGCCGCTGACCATCAGGACGTGACCGGCCAGCGGGATCTGCTCCTCCCGGTAGGCCCAGCCGAGCACCTTGTCCACGGCGTTGTGCCGGCCGACGTCCTCCCGAACGCACCGCAGCGTGCCATCGGCGGTGAACAGCCCGGCGGCGTGCACCCCGCCGGTCCGGTCGAAAACCTGCTGCGCGGCCCGCAGCGTCGAGGGCAACCCGGCCAGCACGGGGCGCCGGACGCGGAGCCTGTCGGCGGCCAGGTCGTATGACCCCCGCAGCCGGACGGCGTCGATGCTCTGCTTGCCGCACACGCCGCAGGCCGAGGTGGCCGGGAAAGTGCGGGCCAGCGAGGCCGGCAGCCTGGTGCCGGCGGTGACCGCCACGTCGACGATGTTGAGCGTGTCGGTGTCGGCGCAGAACCGCATGGTGGTGATCTGCCCGGGGCTGCGGATCACGCCCTCGGTCAGCAGGAAGCCGGCGGCCAGGTCGAAGTCGTCGCCGGGGGTCCGCATGGTCACCGCCACCGACGCGCCGTCGACGCGGATCTCTAGTGGCTCCTCGACGGCGAGCGTGTCCGGCCGGTGTACGTCGTGCTGACCGGCGAGTCGCAGGACCGGACGGCGTGTGGTGACTCGGCCCATGGCGGCACCCTACGTCCGGCCGGCAGGCCCTCTGGAGGCCCTCTGGGGGCGTAGCCTCGCGCTCGAAGCCGCGCACCGCTGGAGCTGGAGGCGCCATGGGAGTCCGGACGTTCCTCGGGTCGTGGCCGGTCTACCGGCAGCTGACCGGGGGTGACCTGCTCGGTCGCGGCTCGGCGGCGACGTCCCCGCGTACCGCCGCCCTGGAGCCACGCACCGCCGGCGCCGACCGGGTGGTGAAGTCCATCTGCCCCTACTGTGCCGTCGGCTGCGGGCAGAACGTGTACGTCAAGGACGAAAGGGTCATCCAGATCGAGGGTGATCCCGACTCGCCGATCAGCCGTGGTCGGCTCTGCCCGAAGGGCTCGGCAAGCAAGCAACTGGTCACCGGCTCGGCCCGCGAGCAGCACGTGCTCTACCGCCGCCCGCACGGCACGCAGTGGGAGCGCCTCGACCTGGGTACGGCGATGGAGATGGTCGCTGACCGGGTGCTCGACGCCCGACGGCGTGGCTGGCAGGACGCCGACGGTCACGGCAGGGCGCTCCGCCGGACCACCGGGCTGGCCAGCCTCGGTGGCGCGACCTTGGACAACGAAGAGAACTATCTGATCAAGAAGCTGTTCACCGCGCTCGGCGCGATCCAGATCGAGAACCAGGCCCGGATATGACACAGCGCCACGGTCCCCAGTTTGGGGACCTCATTCGGCCGTGGCGGCGCCACGTCGTTCCTGCAGGACCTGGCCAACGCTGACTGCATCGTCATCCAGGGATCGAACATGGCCGAGTGCCACCCTGTCGGGTTCCAGTGGGTGATGGAGGCCAAGGCCCGGGGCGCCCGGGTCATCCACGTCGACCCGCGGTTCACCCGGACCAGCGCGCTCGCCGACGCCCACGTCCCGCTGCGTGCCGGGTCGGACATCGCCTTCCTCGGCGGCATCGTGAACTACGTGCTGGGCAACGGTCTGGAGTTCCGGGAGTACGTCGAGCGATACACCAACGCCAGCTACCTGGTCGGTGCGGACTTTGGGGACACCGAGGACCTCGACGGCCTGTTCTCCGGCTTCGATCCGCAGGCCCGTGGCTACGACCCGACGACCTGGCAGTACGAGGCGCAGACGCCGAGCGTCGGGGACCGGTCGCCGGTAACGGACCCGACGCTGACCCACCCGCGGTGCGTGTTCCAGATCCTCAAGCGGCACTTCGCCCGCTACACCCCGGAGATGGTGCAGGAGGTGTGCGGCACACCGAAGGAGTTGTTCCTGGAGGTGGCGAGGGCCTGGACGGAGAACTCCACGCGGGACCGGACGACCTGCCTGGTCTACTCCGTCGGCTGGACCCACCACAGTGTCGGCGTGCAGTACATCCGCACCGGAGCGATCCTGCAGTTGCTGCTGGGCAACATGGGCCGACCGGGAGGCGGCATCCTGGCGCTGCGCGGACACGCCAGTATCCAGGGCTCGACGGACATCCCGACCCTGTACAACCTGCTCCCCGGCTACCTCCCGATGCCGCAGGTCGGCGTTCACGACGAGTTGGCGGACTACCTGGGCGCCATCGCCGGCGAAGGGCAGAAGGGCTACTGGCCGCACGCGGACGCCTACACAGTCAGTCTCCTGCGGGCGTGGTGGGGCGAGGCGGCCACGGCCGACAACGACTGGGCGTACGGCTACCTGCCGAAGATCAGCGGCGACCATAGCACCTATCAGCAGGTGCTCGACATGATCGACGGCAAGATCCTCGGGTACTTCCTCGTCGGGGAGAATCCGGCCGTCGGCTCGGCGCACGGCAAGCTGCAGCGCCTCGGCATGGCCAACCTGGAATGGCTGGTCGTGCGCGACTTCTCCCTCATCGAGAGCGCCACGTTCTGGCGGGACGGACCGGAGATCGCCACCGGAGAACTGCGTACCGCGGACATCGGCACCGAGGTCTTCTTCTTCCCGGCGGCGGCGCACACGGAGAAGGAGGGCACGTTCACCAACACCCAGCGACTGGTGCAATGGCACCACAAGGCCGTCGAGCCGGCCGGCGACCAGCGCTCCGACCTGCATTTCTACTTCCACCTCGGCCGAATCCTGCGGGAGCGCCTACGCGCCTCCACCGACCCCCGCGACCGGCCACTTCTCGACCTGACCTGGGACTATCCCACGTCCGGACCGACCGCCGAGCCCAGCGCGGAGGCGGTGCTGGCCGAGATCAACGGCGTCGACCGCGTCACCGGGCGGCCGCTGTCGAGCTTCACGGAGATGAAGGTCGACGGCTCCACCGCTGGCGGCTGCTGGATCTACACAGGCATCTTCGCTGACGGGATCAACCAGGCTGCGCGCCGCAAGCCGGGTCAGGAGCAGAGCTGGGTGGCGCCGGAGTGGGGGTGGGCCTGGCCGGCGAACCGCCGCACGCTCTACAACCGGGCGTCGGCCGATCCGGACGGCCGGCCCTGGAGTGAACGCAAGGCCTACGTCTGGTGGGACGCCGAGCAGGGCAGGTGGACCGGGCACGACGTGCCGGACTGCGTGGCGACCACGCCGCCGGGCTACCGGCCGACCCCGGAAGCCCGCGCCGAGCACCGACTCGCCGGGGATGACCCCTTCATCATGCAGGCCGACGGCAAGGGCTGGCTGTACGCGGCGAAAGGACTGCTCGACGGCCCGCTGCCCACCCACTACGAGCCGGCGGAGTCCCCGTTCCGCAATCCGCTCTACAGCCAGCAGGCCAGCCCGGCTCGCCAGATCATGGCCCGGCAGGAGAACCTGTCCAACCCCAGCCCCCCCGAGCCGCACAGCGAGGTCTTCCCCTACGTCTTCACCACCTACCGTCTCACCGAGCACCACACCGCGGGCGCGATGAGCCGCTACCTGCCGTACCTGGCAGAACTGCAGCCGGAGATGTTCTGCGAAGTGAGTCCGGCACTCGCCCGGGAACGCGGTCTGCAGCACGGCGGCTGGGCGACGATCGCCACCGCCCGAACCGCGATCGAGGCCAGGGTGCTCGTCACCGACCGGATGGCGTCGTTGACGGTGCAGGGCAAGGCCCTGCACCAGGTCGGGCTGCCCTACCACTGGGGGCAGGGTGGCGGGTTGTGCACCGGCGATTCGGCGAACGACCTGCTGGGACTCACCCTCGACCCGAACGTGCACATCCAGGAGAGCAAGGCCTCGAGCTGCGACATCAGGCCAGGCCGCCGGCCGACCGGACCGGCCCTGCTGCGCTACGTCGAGGACTACCGCTCGCGCGCGGGTATCACCACGGCCACCGGCACCAGCGCCGTGACACCACCGGAAAGGGCCGCCCCGTGATCGAGGACAACAGCCTCTTCGGCCCGGTCGACGCGGCGCCGAACGCCGGGGACGTGGCGCCGCCGGCGCGGGTGGGCTTCTTCACCGACACCTCGGTCTGCATCGGCTGTAAGGCCTGCGAGGTGGCCTGCAAGGAGTGGAACGGGATTCCCGAGGACGGCATCAACCTGCTCGGCTCCTCCTATGACAACACCGGCGCGCTGGGGGCCAGCACCTGGCGGCACGTCGCCTTCATCGAGCAGACCCGTCCGCGACCCGACGACGGCCACGAGCAGGTGCGCTGGCTGATGTCTTCCGACGTCTGCAAGCACTGCACGCACGCGGCCTGCCTCGACGTCTGCCCGACGGGTGCGCTGTTCCGCACGGAGTTCGGCACGGTCGTGGTGCAGGACGACGTCTGCAACGGCTGCGGATACTGCATCCCGGCTTGCCCCTTCGGCGTCATCGACCAGCGGAAGGGCCCGGCCGGGGACCGCAACGTCGGGCTGGCCCAGAAGTGCACGCTGTGCTACGACCGGCTGCTCGACGACGCGACGCCGGCCTGTGCCACCGCGTGCCCGACCGAGTCCATCCAGTTCGGCGAGCTCGACGAGCTCCGGGTTCGGGCCGCCCGCCGACTGGAGGCGCTGCAGAACGCCGGGAGGTCCGAAGCCCGGCTCTACGGCGAAGACCCGAACGACGGTGTCGGTGGCAGCGGCTCGATGTTCCTGCTCCTCGACGAGCCCGAGGTCTACGGCCTGCCGCCGGACCCGGTGGTCACCACCCGGGACGTGATGGCCATGTGGCGGCGCGCGGCGCTCGCCGGCGGGGCGCTCGTCGCCGGCGCAGTGATCTGTTTCCTCGGCGGGCAGCCGTGACCGGTGGTCGCGGCCGTGGCGGGCACGGTGGGCGTGGCGGCGAGCGCGCGATGGTGCCGGAGGCCACGTTCACCTCCTACTACGGTCGCCCGGTGTTGAAGGCTCCGAGCTGGCACCCGGCCGACATCGCCGGCTACCTCTTCCTCGGCGGCCTCGCCGGGGGCTCCTCGATCGTCGCGGCGGGTGCCGACCTCACCGGTCGGCCGGGCCTGGCCCGGACCACCCGGGTCGGCGCGCTGGGGGCGGTGACCTTGTCCGGTCTGGCGCTTGTCCACGACCTCGGCCGGCCGTCCCGGTTCGTCAACATGCTCCGGGTGATCAAGCTCACCTCGCCGATGAGCGTCGGCTCGTGGATCCTCACCGCCTACGCCCCGCTCGCCGCGGGTGCCGCCGGGAGCGACGTCCTCGGCCGCTGGCCGCGGACCGGTCGGCTGCTCGGGCTGGGCGCAGCCGTGCTCGCACCCGCCCTGGTGAGCTACACCGCCGTGCTGATCTGCGACACCGCCGTGCCCGCGTGGCATGAGGCGTACCCGGACATGCCTTTCGTCTTCGTCGGCAGCTCGGCCGCGAGCGCCGCCGGGCTCGGCCTGTTGACAGCGCCTGCGCAGGCCGAGCCGTGCCGCCGGCTCGCCATGTTCGGCGGGCTGCTCGAGATCGGTGCGTCCCGGCGGATCGTGCACCGCACGAGCTTCGTCGCGGAGGCGTACCGGCTGGGCCGGGCCCGCACCCTGCTGCGCGCCGCGGAGGGACTCACCGGCTTCGGGATCGTCGGTGGCTTGCTGGGGCGGCGTCGGCACTGGCTGTCCCGGCTGGCCGGGCTCGCGCTGCTGGCCGGTGGTGCCTGCGAGCGGTTCGGGTTGTTCGAGGCCGGCATGATCTCTGCAACCGATCCGAAGTACGTCGTCGTGCCGCAGCGTCGAGCTGACCTGCACTGAGCCGCGCTGACCTGCACGGACCTGTTCACCCCACGACCAAAGTCACGTCGCCCTGGGCCGCCACCAGCTCGCCGATCACCGGTGCGCCCGGGATCTCCCCCGCCACGAGCAGCCCGCCCGAGGTCTGGGCGTCGGCCAGTAGCAGCCGCTCCAGCTCCCCGGTGGCGCCGAACTCGGCGTGCGGAGTCACCCAGGCGAGATTGCGTCGGGTACCGCCGGAGACGTATCCGGCGGTGGCGGCCTCCCGCGCCCCGTCCAGATAGGGGACCGCGGCCGCCTCGATGCG
>JADGOV010000200.1 GCA_017882785.1 Frankiaceae bacterium | reverse complement strand
TGGTGGCGGCCTTGAATGCTATCGCCCCGCCGAGCCTGACCAGAGTGCATCTGAAATCGGCCAGCGGGTCGGACGCGAACGAGGGCGCGGTGAAGATCGCCCAGCACCACACCGGGAAGACCGACGTGATCACGATGTTCCGCGGCCATCTCGGGCAGACCCTCGGCATGATCAACGCGTCGGGCGCGGCCTTTCGTCGGGAGCCGTTCCCGCTGCAGCTCCCCGGGGTGGTGCACGTGCCGGACGCGGACTGCCACCGCTGCTTCTACAAGCAGCAGCGGGAGACCTGCGGTCTGCTGTGCGTCGAGCGGATCCACGACTTCATCGACTTCGCGAGCTCCGGTCGGGTCGCCGCGCTGGTCCTGGAACCGATCACCGGCAACGGAGGGAACCTGGTGCCCCCGGACGGATACCTGCAGGCGCTCAAAGACCTCTGCGAGGAGCGCGACATCCTGCTGGTCTTCGACGAGATCCAGACCGGCTTCGGCCGGACCGGGCAGATGTTCGCGGCCGATCACTTCGGCGTGACCCCGCACATGATGACGTTCGGCAAGGGGCTCGGTGGATCCGGCATGCCGGTCGCCGGGATCCTGATGGAGGAGCGGCTCACCGGACTCGCCGGCCATCACATCAACTCGACCTTCGGCGGCAACGTCCTGGCCGCGGCTGCGGCGGTCAAGACGATCGAGATCATCAGGCGGCCGGGCTTCCTGGAGAACGTGCGAGCCGTCGGAGACCACATCATGGACCGGCTGCGCGAGATGTCTCGGAGCGTCCCGTTCCTCGGCGACATTCGCGGTGCCGGACTGATGATAGGCATGGAGATCGTGGCGGAGGGGAACGTCCCGAACGCCGCGCTGACCAACCGGCTGGCCGAACTGGGCCTGGAGTACGGGCTGCTGCTGCGGACGTCGCTGTACGGGCATGGCAACGTGCTCAAGGTTCGGCCGGCGCTGATCATGACCATGGAGCAGGCCGATGAGATGTGCGATCTGCTGGAGCAGCTGTTCCGCGCGGCGCTCGCGTGAAGGCCCTGGTCCAAGGCCTCGCCGAGCGGATCTGGGAGGTCGTCGCCAAGCAGCGCAACAGCGTCTCCGCCCGGTATGTCGGCGGCACGGCCCTGGGCGGGGACGCCGAGTTCCCGGTCGACGTGCTCGCCGAGCGGGCCGCCTGGGACTTCCTCGTCGACAGCGGGCAGTCGGTCGCCGTCTACACCGAGAGCGACGGCCTGCGGGTGCTGGGCCACCGACCCAGCCACCTGCTGGTGATCGATCCCATCGACGGAACCCGTGGCGCGGCAGCCGATCTGGAGATGGCGACCGCCTCGATCGCGGCCGCCCGCTACACGAACGACGCGACGATCGGCGATGTCGAGTACGCGATCTTGAAGGAGATCAAGTCCGGGCACTGGATGTACGCGGACGCCGACACCCCCGGGATCGAGAGCTCCGGCTACTCGGGCGATCTGCCGCGACTGAGTTCGGTGACCGATCCGGAGCGGATGTTCTGGTCGCTGGAGTTCAACGGGCATCCCGCGCAGCTGATGATCGACGCCTACGGTCATCTGATCGACGCCTCGGCGAACCGCGGTGCGGTATACGTGTTCTGCAGTGCGTCGTTCTCCATCTCCCGGATCATCACCGGCCAGATGGACGCCTACGTCGACATCGGGAATCGTCTGCTGCGCGACCATCCCAACACCGAGGCGGACTTCCGCCGGGTCGGTCATGGGTCCGTCCTGCACCTGTTCCCGTACGACATCGCGGCGAGCGTCTTCCTGGCCGAGCGCGCCGGCGTCACCATCACCGACGCCTACGGCGGGTCCCTGCGCGACACGCTGCTGCTCGACATCGGCCCGATGAACCAGCGCTCGTGCGTCGCCGCGGCCACCCCACAGTTGCACGCCGCGCTGCTCTCGGGCATCCGCTGGTGAGGCAGGAGGACCGATGACGACGATCGCTCCCGGTGAGGCGACCGAGTCCTCGACGGTGGCCCGGGTGGCCGGCGAGCTCGGCCTCGAGCTGGGTGAGGAGCTGCTCGACGGCGGCTCGCCCGCCCGGGTGCACCGAGCCCGCGCCGCCGACGGGTCCGAGGTCGTCATCAAGGTGCTCCTCGCGCACCACGGGGCGGTCGACGGGCACGACCTCGGGTCGTTCCGGGCCAAGCGTGTGCAGATCGACGAGATCCGCGCCGGGGCGCCCCGGCTGGGGCAGCGGTACCTGCCGGTCCTGACCGCGCTGGAGGGGGAGGGCTGGGCCGCGTCCGTGACGCCGTTCTTCCCCTCCGTGGACGCGGCGGCGTGCCTGCGGACCCGGCGGGTGGACGACGGTGTGCCGGCGTTCTTCACACAGCAGACCGCGATCCTCGCAGCGTTGCTGGCGGACGGCTACGCCACCGACTCCGTCGCCGCGCCGCCCGGGCTGATCGCCGACATGCACGCCGGACGGTTCCTGCGCCGGCTGCAGGTCCTCGAGCAGGCGTTGCCTGACGACGTCGGCGCAGCCCGACTGGTGATCAACGGAGTGCCGTGCGAATCGCCGAAAACCGTTCTGCGGCAGCTGAACGACGGCGAGCGGCTGACCCGGGTGGCGCCCGCGCGGCTGTGGTTCCCCGCCCACGGTGACGCCAATATCCGCAACACCCTGGTGGGCGCGGACGATCCGACCGACATCCGGATCATCGACCCGCGCGGCTCCACCGAGCACTGGGATCCGGTCTACGACCTGGCGAAGACGGTCTTCAGCCTGAGCGTGTGGGATCCGTTGCTGCGTCTGGGGCCGCGAATCCGGGTGCAACGTGGCGTCGGTGCGCCGCGGTACGAGATCGGCTACCGGCACCCGACCTTCCGCGGCTACCGAACGGCGGCGCTGGACTACCTTGCCTTCCTGGACACCCTGCCGGTGACGGCCGAGCTCTTCGCCGACGACCCGCACTGGCGGGAACGGCTGCTGCTGACCCACGACCTGCACGTGCTGGCCGAGGCGCCGTGCCGGCTGTCGGATCGCAAGCCCAAGCCGGACCTGTCCGGACACGAGTCGACGCCGGAGGAGCTAGCGCTCGGGCACTACCTATGGGGCACATTACTGATCAACGATCTGGCTGCGCGGCTGGACGGCGGCGAGCCGGACGCCGCGGCTCACCTGTCCGTGACGTTCGATGCCCCGGTGCCGGCGTGATCGCTCATGTCCGCCAGGGC
>JADGOV010000199.1 GCA_017882785.1 Frankiaceae bacterium | reverse complement strand
AGTGCCACTGGTGTTGGTGGTCTCGGTGGGTGGAGAGGTAGGCGCCGGGGTCGAAGTGGTGGTCGTAGAAGTCGGTGTCGATGTGCTGGGCCTGCAGGTAGTTCAGGACCTGCACGGTGGGCACGCTGCCGGGCAGCTTCCCGAACGTGTCGTCGATGTAGGTCGCTTCGATGGTGAGCAGGTCGATGAATCGCTGGTCGTGACCGGCGGCGGATCCCCGGACGACCGGGGTGTCTCGCCACGGGCCTGGGGTGGCCGGGTGGAACGGGCCGCCGTCGCCGTACTTGCGGTCGGCGAAGTTCCGAATCGCTGTGGCGATGTCGGGCACGTGCGGGCGGGAGTAAGTCTCGAACACGCCGGGCCGGCCGGTGGGGTTGGGCAGCGCCCACCGCTCGTCGGTCTGCACGTGGAACCCGAGCCCGGGCACGTCGGGGTTGCCGGAGGCGCCGAGGATGGTGAGGCGGTCGATGCCGTCGAAGGTCCAGCCGCCCAGGCCCATTGCGCCCAGCAGGAGATGGCCGTTGTAGACGCTGGTGATCAGCTCGGCGCTGGCCTCGGCCAGGGTGTACTGCTCCACGAACGACAGCGGGAACGGCTCGCTGGCGTGGCGCAGCTCGCCGAACTCGTCGACGCCGGGGATCGGTCGGTCGTGGATGTCGTCGTAGATGGCGTAGCCGTTCTGCGCGAAGAACGCGAGGTTCGCGATCAGGTGCTGGGCCAGGTCGGCGACCGGGATGACCAGCAGCGAGCCGGGATGGTTCGCGATCCAGGTGTTGTGCCCCTCAAGGTAAGGCTCCTCCCGAGGAATGTGGAGGCGATCAGGTGACAAGCGCTGGTAGCGGTCGACGGTGGCATTCAGCCACGCCTCGAGATCGACCTGCCCGTCGATGATCTCGACGTCCGGTGCCGCGTCGCGGGTGGGCAGGAAGTAGGTGCCGGAGTCGTCGGTGAAGAAGAACTCGGTGGTGTGGAACCCGGCCGCGGACGGGAACGTGCGCCCGCTCGCGGAGCCGCTGTAGTTCGGCAGCGCCGGGGCGTAGCCGGGGTGGTGGCTGATCCCGAAGTGCCAGCCGGTCACCCCGGTGACCGTGGCCAGCACCAGCGCCCGCTCGAACTCGCTCAGCGGCTGCACGTCCTTGCCGCTGCGGAACGCGAGCGGACCGCCGGGTATCTCACCGCCGACCGGGAATCGGCGCGACCGCCTCCCGTAGATACCGGCCAGCAACGGAAACTCGGCCAGCCGGATCAGCGTGGCCCGTTCCTTGTCGGTGATCACCAACGCGCTCACTCGGTCGCCTCCCATTCTTCAGGACCGTCAGCCGGTGTCAGGGGATGAGGATGATCTTTCCGCGCAGGTGGCCGGCGTGGCTGAGTTCGAATGCCTTGGCGGCGTCGGCGAGCGGGATGCGCTCGGCGATCGTGAAGCGCAGCGTGCCCTGTTCGGCCAGCTTCACGACCGCGGCCAGTCGGTCGGCCGCGGCGACGACGGCGGCGATCCCGGCCGTGGTGGAGTGCTCGTCGGTCACGGCCGTGACCGCCCGGGACAGGTCGGGCACCAACTGCACCGTCGCCGCGACGGACGCCGCGCCACCGAAGGCGTCGATCGAGGCGGTGATCGGGCCAAGTGCCCTCACCCGCTCGACCAGGCCATCGCCGTAGCGGACCGGTTCCGCGCCGATCGAGGCCAGGTAGGGGTGGTTGGCTTCGGAGGCCGTCCCGATGACGCGGGCCCCCAGCGCTGTCGCGATCTGCACCGCGGCCGAGCCGACACCACCGGCCGCGCCATGGATGAGCACGGTGTCGCCGATCCCGATCCCGATCTGGTGCACCGCGGAGTAGGCGGTGCCACCGGCGACCGGCAGCGACGCCGCCTGCTCGAAATCGATGTTCGCCGGCTTCGGGAACAACGCGCTGGCCTGGACGTTGGCCTGGGCGCGGTATGCACCGGTGAAGCCATACCAGATGACCTCGTCGCCCACCGAGAACCCTTCGACGCCTGGACCGACCGCCTCGATCACCCCGGCTGTCTCGTTGCCCGGAACGGCCGGGAACTGCACCGGCCGGTGCTCTTTCCGGTACCCGGCGACGACCTTCCAGTCGACCGGATTGACGGAGATCGCGCGGTTGACGATCGTCACTTCCCCAGTACCCGGCTCCGCCACAGTCTCATCGGCCTGCTGCAGCACCTTCGGGCTGCCGTACTCCTCGAAGTAGATCTTCACGCTCATCATGTACTCCCTCGTCGGGTTGGGTGTGTATCGGTGTCGAACAGCTGGGCCGCGTCAGGCGAGCCTCGTCCTCTGCGCGTTTGTTGTGCCGGACGCGGAAGCGAGGACGGGCGCGCCTGTGATGTGGCTAGCTGAGTCGAGTTCGTCGCGGGCGACCAGACAGACCGCACGGCCGTCCAGCAGGACGACGGCGGCGGTGTGGTGCCGGCCGAGCGCGTCGTAGGCCTCGGAGATCGTGTGGCCGATGCCGACAGTCGGCAGTGGATCGGCGAGGTGGTCCAGGACCGGGCTGCGTGCATCAACTCGGCCGGCGCTGATCGCGGCTCGGAGAACGGCGGCATCGATCGAGCCGAGTACCTCGGTGGCGGTGACACCATGCCGGCGCCCGGCTCGGGCCAGGACAACCGGGACGGCGACCGGCGGCCCAGCCAAACTCGCCACGGCCTCCCCGACGGTGGCGCGGGACGAGACAGTGACCAGCCGCTCGGCCCAGTCGCCTCCGCGGTCGAGCACGTCACGCTGCCGAGCTGACGATTCACGTCGAGAGTGCCGACTGGGACGATGTGTCGGCGGTGGCGTTGCGGGAGGCGATGTCGGCGGAGGTGCGGCTGCGCTATGCACTGTTGATAGACACCACACATAACTCCAGATCAGGAAGAGGCCGTCACGATCACCGGAAGGACGCGGTCTTCTGTCGCCAGCAGGAGAGATGTCGGTGCTAGCGGGAGATTGTCCGCGCTCAGCGCGGACAGAGTGCGGTGCTGACCCGCTGCAGATCGACGTGCAGTGCTCGGTACCCGCCGAAGGAGAACAGCACGCCAGCGGTGATGTGCTCGCGCATAGATCGCACTGCCGCCACCATTCCTGATCGTCTGTCTCGCGGATCCTCGCCGCGCACGAGAACTCAGTTCGGACTCTAGGACGTGCTACGCACGCATCCTATTCCCTTTCTCTTCCTTTTCCTGTCG
>JADGOV010000198.1 GCA_017882785.1 Frankiaceae bacterium | reverse complement strand
CAGAAGGAGTTCCACACCGACCAGGCGCGGGCGATGGAGGCCTTCGCGTGGCCGTTCGCGAACTCGGCGAACGCGGTCCGCAGCACCGGCACGGTCAGCACGTCGACGCCCAACTCGGCCACCTCGACGTCGAGATGCCCGGCGATGATCGCGGCCAGCAGGCGTAGGTCGCGGCGGTAGGCGGCGGTGGTGTGTCCGGAGTCCTTCCGTGGCGAGCGGGCGACAAAATAGGCGTCCACCAGGTCCGATACCCGCCGGTCGGCTGCGGGGAAGCCGTGTACGGCCTCGTCCGGCATGCCGAGGAGCCTAGCGGGAGACACTGGTTGTCGCCCGCGACGCGAGGGCTTGCATCGGGCAACCGCGAGCCAAGGTGGACGAGGTGCACGGAGCGCCTATCGTAGCTCTTGTGGCTAAGCACGGTAACCATCTACACTGACAGCGCCAGAAGGATCTTCGGCAGCTGAAAGAGGACCGGGGAGAAATGGTGTACGGGATCGCGCTCCCCAAGGGCCAGGAGGCGCTCTTTCGGGCTGCCTACCGGGCCTACGCCAGGGCGAACGCGGCCGGCAAGAGGGAAGCCCGCGTGGCAACCGGGCACCATCTCGCCGCTATCGCCGCGAACGGGCACAGCGCGGGCTGGCCGTGGCGGCTCCTCGCCGAGCCTTGCGGAATCAGCGCCGAAAGACTCCGGCAGATCACGAACGACTACGGCGCCGACGCTGCGATGGAGAGCGTGCCGTCCATCCCGCCCTACCAGCCCATGCTGGCCGCCGCGCGGGAGGCGGTGGCTCCTTCCCCCCGGCGCAGGCAGCAACGCGGCACCCTGACCGAACAGGAGCGAACAGACCTGGTCGAGAGCGCCCGCCTCGCACGGTTCACCACCGGGTCCGTCGCTCTCGACGACCCGCGGCGGCTGGCAAGTGAGAAGCTCAGCCGGACCATCCTCGACGCGCGGAAGCGCGCGGTGACCTGGCGGGAAATGGCGGAGCTCACCGGCTACACCCAGGTCGGGCTTCGCATGCGGGCCGCTCGCCATGGTGGGACGCCGCCGCCGAGCGTTGCGCCCTACCGCGGTGTCACCATCCACCCCCGCACGCAGGATCCCTCGGACGCGTCCTGAATCGGATGGACCCCGGGAGCCTGCGCTCTTGCCCCGCTTGACCGCCTGGCCGCGCTGTGATCTTTCTCATCGACAGATGTGGCCCGCTCGTAACTATCTGGAAATCTGCGGGGGAGAGGCTGGCCTCGAGTCGAACAACCGTTTGAACACGGAAAGTGGGAGGCCTCGATGACATCAGCTCACCCGGTCATGCTGCCGAGGGCTCGTGCCGCGGGCTCGGCTGTTCTCCGCGTCTCCTACCTCAGCTATCTGGCATTGGCGACGCTGATCGCTGTGATCGTCGTAGGTTTCCCGGCGTGGGTGGTCGCAGTCCTGCTGCTGCCTCGCCCGTAGTCACAGGACCTGCCGACCTGCCGACCGCACGGCGCCACGACCCCGCCGGCGCTCACCGAGCGCCCGTCCCGGTCCCGCGCCCCGCGATACCCTCGCCACCGCCACCACCCAGTCCGAGGCCCCGTCCGCCGGCCGGGTTGGACGTGGGCAACGCCTCGTGCAGATTGGCCAGGACCACCCGCTGGCCGGCGGCGAGTCCGGACGTGATCTGGGTGAGGTCCGGGCCGACCGCGCCGATGCCGACCCGGGCGCTCGTCGCCTTTCCCTTGCCCACGACAGGGACGAGGTGGAACCCGCCGACGATGCGGACCGCGGAGCTGGGGACCGTGAGCGTGCGACGTGCCTCGGCCAGCACGATCAAGACCTCCGAGTCGGCACCGGTGAACAGTCCCGTCGGTGTGCCGAAGGCCACCGTCACCGGGTAGCTCGGTGTCGCCGGAGAGCCCGCGGCCGTCGTGGGCAGGCTGCCGACCGCGACGACCCCGACGACGAGCACCTGGGTGCCCGGCGAAGAGCCGCTCACGTCCTGTCCCACGGAAAGGTTGACGATGCCGGCAGTTCCGGCGATTGGGCTGAGCAGCTGGGCCTGCTGAACCGCCTGCCGCGCCTGGGCGAGCTGGACGGACGCGGCGTTGATCCCGGCCTGGTCGGCAGCCAGTTGCTCGGGGGTCGCGGGCGTCGCCCCGACCCGTGTTCCTCCCGAGGTGCCGGATCCGCCCGCTCGTGCCCGACCGGGTGGAGCCGGAGGGGCCACTGACGTGTGGTGCTGCGCTGGTGCTGCTGGCGGTCGATCGCGCGCGGCCTTTCGACGCGGCTCCCAGCTGCGGGCCAGCAGGCGGCGTCTTCCCGCTCGGCTGCGGGCTGGACGGCCGCTCCGAGCGAGCTGTTCGAGCACGGCGGCGAGGCTGGCCTCATCAGCCGCGACAGTCTTCTGATCCAAGCTGACCTGAGTCTGGCCGCCCAGCACCACCGACAGGGCGGCGGAGCAGGCCCGGAGCTTGGCTGGGCGCGGCGGGAAGCCTCCGGCGTGGGGATGGGCTCGGTGCCGATCGTCGGCGTCGGCTTCGGGGGTCGAAGGGATTTGGAACGGAATCCGGCGGTAGCGAGGCTCGTGTTCAAGAGGCAACGGATCGCGGCGTGACTCCGTTGCCTCGATGTACGTTATTCTGTACAGTGGTGGCATGCAGACACTACCGTTGAGCGAGGTGCGGAGCACGCTGTCGGCGATCGTCGAACGTGTCGAGGGCACGCACGAGCGGGTGACTATCACGCGCAACGGTCACCCGGCCGCGGTGCTGATCAGCCCGGATGACCTCGAAGCGCTTGAGGAGACGCTGGACGTGCTGTCTGACCCGGTCACGATGCAACGGCTCCGCGACGGCGAAGCCGCAGTCGCGGCGGACGATGTCCTCGACGAGGCCGGGCTGCGTGCGTTGCTCGCGCAGCAGAGTCGCTGACGGGTGATCCAGGCGCAGAAGCCCGGTATCGGCTCCAGGTCGCCCGCCCGGCTGCGCGGGCCATCGCCGCAGATCTGCCCGAGGCGGTAGCGGCGGCGGTGGTCGAGTTCATCACCGGCGACCTGCTGCGGACGCCGCGCCGCGTCGGGAAACCATTGCGGCGCGAACTCGATGGGCGTTGGTCGGCACGGCGAGGCAGCTACCGCGTGCTGTACACCATCGACGACACTGCCGCAGTCGTCACCGTGCTCACAGCCGAGCATCGCCGAGATGTGTACCGGCGGCGCTGATA
>JADGOV010000092.1 GCA_017882785.1 Frankiaceae bacterium | reverse complement strand
ACAGCGGTCCCAGCGATGGATGCTCGCGCCGATGTTCACCGCCCGCGACCGCGCCTCCATGTCCTCGGCGTTCGATCTCGGTGACTATTCAGCGGTGCGGGAGCACGCAGGAGCCATCCTCGAGCAGGTCGCCACCGGGCGGATGCCCTGCTACGGAACCTGGCCTCAGTACCACGTCGCACTCTTGCGGCGCTGGATGGACAGCGGCACCGCCCCCTAGCCGGCTTGATGCCGCGATCAAGGCGCCGCCTGTTCCGCCGAGTGCTGGTGTAGCCGGATGGGGATGCGGACCCGAAGTAGGGTTTCACCTGGTCGGGAGTCGATGGTGATCGTGCCAGCGTGGCGCTCCTCGACGATGCGCCGTGCGATATCAAGGCCGAGGCCGCTGCCTTTGCCCACGTCCTTGGTCGTGTAGAAGGCTTCGAACGCACGAGCCGCCACCTGGGGCGACATGCCGGGGCCGGAGTCGGCGATCTCGACGACGGCGATGTCCTCTTCGACCCGCGTGGTGACCCGCAGCGTGCCCGCACCGTCCATCGCGTCCACAGCGTTGTCGATGAGATTGGTCCACACCTGGTTGAGTTCGCCTGCGTAGGCCTCGATCCTGGGGACGTCGGCGCTGTACTCGCGGACGATCGTGACGCCATCACGGAGCTTGTGTCCAAGCATGACCAGCGTGTTCTCGAGGCCGTCCGTCAGGTCGATCTGCTGCATCGACGCGCGGTCCAGCTGCGAGTAGGACCTGACGGCGGCGACAAGCTCGGAGATGCGCCGGGTGGCCTCCTTCACCTCTGACAGCAATGTGGCCACGGAGAAGGTGCTCGCGACCCACTCCAAGCCGGGCTCGAGGGCCGATCCGTCCAGTAAGACAGCAGCCCGCGTGCACCAGTCGAGATCGACTCCGGCGGCGGCGAGCGGCGGGGCGATGGTCCATTCGTGCTCGATGCCATGGCGCGTCAGCCACAACGACAGGACCTCCTCACGATCGGCGCGGACCAGCGGGTCCGGCTCCGTGGCGAGGGGCTCGATCTCACGACGCAGCGCGTCGAGTGCGGCGAACTGAGCTGCCGAGATGTCGTCGTGGGCCAGCCGGACGAGGGACGAGAGCAACTCCTGGCACGTGGTATCGAGTGAATCGACTGCCCGGGTCGCGGCTGATGCCGGATTGTTGATTTCGTGCGCGAGGCCGGCGGCGAGAGTACCCAGGGTGATCAGAGCGCTACGCTGGCGTGCCGTCGATTCGACGGAGCGGGCGGTGCGGTACAGCCCCTCGATGAGGTGTCCGCCGAACGGGAACCAGGAGTCGGACCGCTCACGTAGTACCTCGGCAGGCACCCGGAGCACCCGCCCGCCGGTCACTCCTCGGCCGGTCGCGAGATAGACACCCTGCTCGTCCCAGGCGCGGAACCCGCCGGCCCAGCGGCCCGGCAGGTCCATTCTCGCGACGAGGACGTCCTCGCGGCCAACGTGACGAACGAGGTCAATCGTTCCGTCGACGAGCACCCACCAGAAGTCCGCGTGCTCGCCCTCGCGGAACAGATCGACCCCTGGCACGATGCGGACCTCGGTACCGTTCTCGACCAGCTCAGCCAGCTGATTGTCGGTCAGGCCATCAAAGAGGCTCAGCGTTCGTAGCTCGTCGACGCGCATCAGATCATGCCCAGGTAGCGGTGCACGAGGTAGACCGACATGGCGCCCTCACCGACGGCTGACGCGACCCGCTTCATGGAGTCGAGTCGTACGTCGCCGGCGGCGAACACACCGGGCACGCTCGTCTCGAGAACGAAGGGCGCACGCGTGAGCGGCCAACGCTGGGCGTTGTTGAAGGTCACCAGGTCTTGACCTGTGACGACGAACCCCTTCTCGTCGCGGACGACGTCGGGGCCGAGCCACTCGGTGCGAGGGGAGGCGCCGATGAAGATGAACAGCCAACTGGATGGAACCTCCTCCGTGGCGCCTGAGTCCCGGTCGGCGAGGGTGAGGGCCTCGAGGTGCCCGTCGCCCCGGCCCGCCACGACCTGGCAGCGATACCGCACCTCGATGTTGGGCGCGGAGGTGATCCTCGCCACGAGGTACTGGGACATCGTGCTCACGAGCGTCCCAGCCCGGACGACCAGCACCACTCGCTCGGCGAAGCGGGACAGGTTGAGCGCAGCCTGGCCCGCCGAGTTCGCGGCACCGACGACGTAGACCTCGTCACCCTGGCACTGGCTCGCCTCGCTGGCGTCCGCGCCGTAGTAGACGCCCCGGCCTGTGAGCTCGTCGAGCCCTGGCCCCTCCAGCCGTCGGTAGGACACACCAGTCGCCACGACGAGCGCGCGGGCCTCGATATCCCCGGCACCGTCGAACCGCACCGCGCGCACGGGCCCACGCGGCTCAAAGCCGACGACGTCCCGCGCGAGGACCATCTCGGCCCCGAAGCGAGAAACCTGAGCAAGGGCGCGGTGGGCGAGATCGGACCCACTCAAGCCCTTCGGGAACCCCAGATAGTTCTCGATCGCCGCGCTCTGTCCCGCCTGACCCCCGGGGGCCTCGCGCTCCACGATGACGGTGCTCAAGCCCTCGGACGCCGCGTACACGCCGGCGGCCAGGCCGGCCGGACCGCCGCCGACGATGCACACGTCGTACAACGGCTGTTGCGCGCTGGTATGCAACCCGAGCGCCCCTGCGAGGTCGAGCGTTGACGGCGAGCGGAGCGGGTCGCCGTCTGGGACGAGCACGAGCGGGAGGTCCTCCGGTGCCGCTTGGGTCAGGCCGCGCAACCGCTGGGCCTCGGCGTCGCGCTCGACGTCGTACCAGCTGTACGGCACATGGTTGCGCGCCAGGAACGTCTTGATCTCATAGCTACGGTCGGACCATCGATGCCCGACCACCCGGACGTCAGACCTAAGGTCCCGATTGGCCTGCCGCCAGTCGCCAAGCAGATCGTCAACGACGGGGTACAACCTTTCCCCTGGAGGGTCCCACGGCTTGAGCAGGTAGTAGTCGAGGCCGATGTCGTTGATCGCCTTGATGGCGACATCCGTGTCGGCGTACGCCGTGAGCAGCAGGAGTTTCGCCGCCGGAGCGTGGGCACGGGACTGCTGGAGCATCTCGATACCCGTCATCCGTGGCATCCGCTGATCCGCGGCGATCAATGCCACCGGCTCGTCACGAAGGGCGAGCTTGGTCAGCGCGGCCAGCGCCTCGGGCCCCGACGACGCCCGAACGATGCGGTAGTCGGCGCCGTACTGCCGGGCCAGGTCGCGCGCGATGGCCGCGGAGACCTGCGGATCGTCATCGACCGTCAGGATGGTCGGTTTGCTCATGGAATCAGCCTTCGAGTGACCTCGCGGCCTGTCCCGAGGAGGCTGGAGGAGGGAAGAACCGGCAGCCGCCAAGCATACTGCCCCGGCCATGACAAGCCCTCGAACCGCTCATTCGCGGCAGGGCCTTGACGCCGCCCGAGGGCGTGGCACAGTCCGAATGGTGTTAGGAGAATCGAAGCCCGACTGGCGATCCTCTCGCCGTACGTCGGCCCGAGCAGAGATTGTCGCGGCAGCCTTTCGCCGCCTCCGGGCAGAGAAGCGCAGACATCTCCACCGAGTGAAGGGAAGAGTCACATGCACGCACCGACACCGCGGCGCGTCGTAGTTCCCGGCGATGGTCGATCGGTGACCCTGGGGAGAGGGGATCGGAGTCGATTTCCGGGTCGCCGGAGCCGATACCGGTGGCCTGCTTTCTATCGTCGAGAATCCGCTTTGACCCCGTCGCTCTCACCGCCACCGATCTGGAAGCCAGTGTCCGCTGGTACGAGCAAGTGTTCGGCATCGCCTACCAGATGGACACCCCACACTCCAGCGGCGTCGGCAGGACCCGTCATCGTCGACGGCTCACAGATGGTCGAGGCGCTCTCGGTTGCCGACGAGCTCGGGCATGTGGACGTGTGGGCGGTTCACACCGATCAACGCGGGTCGGAGAGCGAGTCATCTCCTAGGCACGGGACGGCAACCTTCGACTCGCGATCCACTTCTACAACCACGAAGACGACATCGAGCGACTTCTCACGACACTGGCGTCCGCAAAGCGGTCCGCACGTCTGCTAGCCGAAGTTGATCAGGCCGCACGTCGCTCAGGCGCGGACAAGGGTACGGAGGACTCGAAGAGCCACGGACAGCGCGGCCAAGTCCCAGTTGTCCGTGGCCGCGATCTCGGTGAGCGTGGCTCGGGTGCGGGCCAGACCCTCGGCGTTGGTCTGCTCCCAGCGATCGATGAGGTCATCCGGCCGGAACGTCAGCTCGTCGGCTGCGGCAATCACATCGGAGGTGAGACCGGCGAGCGCGGTGTACAGGTCGTAACGCAGCGCGGAGCGGGCCAACGACTGCCACCGGTCGCCCCGGGGCAGCGCCGTGATCCGGGTGAGCATCCGGTCGATCTCGAAGCGCTCCGAGAGGGCAAAGTACAGTGACGCCACCTGCTCGGCGGCCCGGGTGCAGCCGTTGGCGATCTCGATGATGTCCAGCAGTGAGAAGGCGTCGAGCAGGGCGGCGGCGGCCAGCGCCAGCTCGGCCGGCGCACCGATCTCCTCGTACTCCGCCGCTCGGCGGCGCAGCCTGTCCTGCTCGGTCCCGCGCACGAGGTCAGGTATCAGTGGCGTGAGCTCGGCGACAGGCGCGAACCGGGCGATCTCGGTCGGGACGTCGAGCATCGAGCGGCGGGACTGCAGCAGCCACCGCACGGTGCGGTCGACAAGTCGGCGGCCTTCGAGGTGCAGCGCTGTCGCGGCCTTGACGGGGACGTCGCCGCGGAGTGACTCCACCGCAGTCCAGTAGTGCGGCAAGCCGAAGACCTCGCTGGCCACGGTGTAGGCGCGGGCAATTTCGGCCGGGGCGGCGCCGGTCTCCTCCTGGGCGCGGAAGGCAAAGGTGATACCGGCCCGGTTGACCAAGTCGTTGACAACGGCCGTGGTGATGATCTCCCGCCGCAGCGGATGCAGCTCAAGCTGGTCGGCGTAACGGGCGAGCTGTGACGGGAAGTAGCCCAAGAGCGCCCGACTGAACCACCGGAGGTCGGCGAGGTCGCTGTGCTGGAGTTGAGCGGTCAGGGAAATCTTGGCGTAGGCGAGCAGCACGGCGAACTCGGGTGACGTCAAACCCCGCCCTTCGCCCGCCCGCCGGTCCAGGCCCGCCTCGTCGGGCAGGAACTCCAGCACACGGTCGAGGTCGCCCTGGTTCTCCAGGTAGCGCAGGAAACGCCGGTGCACCGGCAACATCCACGGCGCCTGTGCCCGGGCGACGCCGAGGACGACGTTCTGCTCGACGTTGTCCCGGAGGACGAGGTTGGCGACGTCGTCGGTCATGTCGGCGAGCAGGACGTTGCGCTGCTTGTCCGTCAGATCGCCGTCGCGGGCGATGCGGTCGAGCAGAATCTTGATGTTCACCTCGTGGTCGGAGGTGTCGACGCCCGCCGAGTTGTCGATGGCGTCGGTGTTGATCCGGCCACCGGCGCCGTTGGCGCCGTGCCGGGCGTACTCGATGCGGCCGCGTTGACTGAAGCCGAGGTTGCCGCCTTCGCCCACAACGCGGGCGCGCAGCTCGACGCCGTCCACGCGGACGGCGTCGTTCGCCTTGTCGGCGATCTCGGCGTTGCTCTCGGCCGTGGCCTTGACGTAGGTGCCGATGCCGCCGTTCCAGAACAGGTCAACCGGCGCGATGAGGATCGCCCGGACGAGCTCGGTCGGGGTCAGTGAGGCGACGTCCTCGGGCAGCGCGAGGCGGGCACGAACGGGAGCGGAGATCGGTACGGACTTCGCCGTTCGTGGGTAGATGCCGCCGCCAGCGGAGATCCGCGCCGGCGAGTAGTCGGCCCAGGACGAGCGGGGTCGGTCGAACAGCCGTCGGCGCTCCGCGTACGAGATCGCCGCATCGGGGTTCGGGTCGAGGAAGACGTGGCGGTGGTCGAACGCGGCGACGAGGCGGATGTGTTCGGAGAGCAGCATGCCGTTGCCGAAGACATCACCGGACATGTCCCCGACGCCGGCGACCGTGAAGTCGGTGGATTGTGTGTCGTGGCCCATCTCCCGGAAGTGCCGCTTCACCGACTCCCACGCCCCGCGGGCGGTGATGCCCATGTCCTTGTGGTCGTAGCCGGTGGAGCCGCCTGAGGCGAAGGCGTCGCCGAGCCAGAAGCCGTACTGCGCTGCGACCTCGTTTGCGATGTCGGAGAAGGTCGCGGTGCCTTTGTCCGCGGCAACGACCAGATATGGGTCCTCGGCGTCGTGGCTGACGACGTCGTCGGGGGGCACAACGCGCCCGTCCATGAGGTTGTCGGTGACGTCGAGCAGGCCGCTGATGAACACCCGGTAGCAAGCGACGCCCTCGCTGAGTACGGCGTCCCGGTCGGTGGGGTCGGCGGGGGGACACTTGACGACGAAGCCGCCCTTCGCGCCGACCGGCACGATGACCGCGTTCTTCACCATCTGCGCCTTGACGAGTCCGAGCACCTCGGTGCGAAAGTCCTCGCGTCGGTCGGACCATCGCAGCCCCCCGCGTGCCACCCGGCCGAAGCGCAGGTGCACCCCCTCGGTCCGCGGGGAGTAGACCCAGATCTCGAAACGGGGTCGGGGGCGAGGTAGCTCCGGTATCGCGTGCGGGTCGAGCTTGAGGGTCAGATATGGCTTGGGCGCCGGACCGCTGCGCTGGAAGTAGTTCGTCCGGGTCGTTGCGCAAACCAGGGTGAGCAGGGAACGCAGGATGCGGTCCTGGTCCAGATTGGCGACACCGTCGAGGGCATCCCGCACCTGGGCGACCAGCGCCGCCTCCACAGCGGACCGGTCCACGTCCTGGGCCGGGTGAAACCGCGCTTCGAACAGCTGAACGAGCAGCCGCACGATGGCCACATTGTCGAGCAGGCAGGACTCCAGGTAGTCCTGGCCGAACGGCGTGCCGGCCTGACGCAGGTATTTGGCATAGGCGCGGACCACCATGACCTGCCGCCACCCGAGCCCCGCTCGCAGCACCAGGGCATTGAGACCGTCACTTTCCGCGGCTCCGCTCCACACCGCAGCGAAAGCTTCCTGGAACAGTTCCTTGACCGCCGCCGGGGCGACGAACGACGGCTCGCAGCGCAACCCGAAGTCATAGATCCACAGTCGGGCGCCATCGGCGCGGGTGAGCACGTAGGGGCGTTCGTCGGTCACCTCCACACCCATCCGCTGCAGCATGGGCAGCACGACCGACAGCGACACAGGTCCGGATCGGAAAAGCTTGAGCCGCCGCTCGCCGGGTCCTGCGTCGTAGGGCGTGTACAGGTTCATCGCCAACGCCCCAGTCGGGTCCAGGGCGTCGATCCGGCGGAGATCGGCGACGGCGACCCGGGCCGGGAAGTCCTCCTTGTACGCCTCCGGCAAGGCGCCGTCGTAGACCCGCAGCAAACGCGCAGCCTCCTCCTCACCGGCTTGGGTGACCAGCGCCTCCGAGAAGTCATCGCCCCAGGAGCGGATGCCCTCGGCGAGCCGGCGCTCCAGATCCGCCGGGTCGACGTCGAGGACTGCCGCCTCGGTTGAGCAGCGCACGACGAAATGCAGCCGGGCGAGCACGGACTCCGAGATGCGGGTGCTGTAGTCGATGCTGTCGGCGTCAAAGGCCTCGCGCAGGGTCTGCTCTATCCGCAGCCGTACCTCCGTGGTGTAGCGATCCCGAGGGAGGTAGACGAGCGCGGAGACGTAGCGGGCGTAGTCGTCCCGCCGCAGGAACAGCCGCAGCTGCCGACGCTCCTGCAGGTGCAGCACGCCGCGGAGGATCGGCTCGAACTCATCGACCTGCACCTGGAACAGCTCGTCCCGAGGATAGGTCTCCAGGACCTCCAGCAGGTCCCGGCCGGAGTGGCCGGTCGGGGAGAACCCGGAGCGTTCCAGCACCGCCGACGCCACGCGTCGCACCACCGGGATATGCAGCACCGTCTCGTTGTAAGCCGCGGAGGTGAACAGGCCGAGGAACCGCCGCTCGCCGACGACCCGCCCTCCCTTGTCGAAGACCTTGATCGCGGCGTAGTCGAGGTACACCGGGCGGTGGACAGTCGAGCGGGTGTTGGCCTTGGTCAGCACGAGCAGCCGCGGTTCGCGCGCCTTGGCCTTGACGGGACCGGGGAGCCGGGCGGGCTGCTTCGCATCGCCGCGCAGAATGCCCAAGCCGCTGCCCGGCACCGCTTGTAGCAGATCCTCGGCCCGGCCGTCGTCGCGGGTCAGCCGGTACTCCCGGTAGCCGAGGAAAGTGAAGTGGTCCGCAGCGAGCCAACGCAACAGTTCCCGCGCCTCCTCGACCTCGGCCGGCACCACGCCCACCGGAGGGTCCTCGCCCAACTCGGCGGCCAGACGCAGAGCCTGCTCCCGCATCGCCGGCCAGTCCGTCACGGCCTTACGCACGTCGTCGAGCACCCGCACCAGATCGTGGGTCAGGCCTTCCAGCGCCTCCGGATCGCTCACGCGGTCGATCTCGACCGACATCCAGGACTCCATCGCCCGACCTGGCGATGTCCGGCGCGACGGCGGCCCGACCTCGAGCAGGCGGCCGCGAGGGTCGCGGCGCACCTCGACCTGGGGGTGGACGACGAGGTGGATCGCCGAGCCCCGCCGGGTCAGCTCAGCGGTGACCGAATCGACGAGGAAGGGCATGTCGTCGGTCACGACCTGGACCAGCGTGTGCCCAGAGGCCCAGCCGTTCTCCTCTACCGTCGGCGTGAAGGCCCGTGCCATAGCCTGGCCGGGAAGACGCTCCTGAGCCATCTGCTGGTGAGACAGGGCGGCGCCACACAGGTCAACAGGATCCCGGGTCACGATGTCCTCCGGGGCGACGTGCCGGTAGTACAGGGCGAGGAGGGCGGGAACGTCGTCCCGGCCGTCGTCTTGCGCCCCGACACGTC
The DNA here is from genome assembly GCA_017882785.1 of Frankiaceae bacterium. GTDB lineage: Bacteria > Actinomycetota > Actinomycetes > JADGOV01 > JADGOV01 > JADGOV01. Next base: position 2,163 of record JADGOV010000092.1, on the reverse strand, counting down.
CGGCGCCGCCTCGCGTAGCGGCCTCCACCGCCCGGGCGAGCTGCTGGGCCTTCGCGGCGTCCAGGTGCTGCACCACGCGCCTCCCTGTCCCGACCGTCGTCCCACCTACACTCAGCTGTCCTGTTAGGACACCGCTGGCCTGCCCTCGGCAGTCTGCGCCCGGTCTCGCCTGTCGGGAAGGCCCTGAGCCGGAATGACCGCGAAAGCGATCAGATCGTGGAATAGGTGGACCCTGCGCTGTTCGCAGCTAGGGGGTCCCCCTTCCCGGCGCGTGAGCGAGTACGGCCTCGAGTTGATCCACCATCCAGTCGACCTCCTCGGGCTCGATGACCAGCGGCGGGGCGAACCGAAGCGTCGAGCCGTGGGTCTCCTTTGCCAGGACGCCGCACGCCGCCAACGCCTCGCACGCCTCCCGCCCGGTCATGATCTCCGAGTCGATGTCGACGCCGGCCCACAGTCCGCGGGTGCGGACCGCCGTCAGGCCCCGACCGAGGAGGGGATCGAGCCGGGCGCGTAGTCGCTCCCCGAGTTCCCGAGCCCGCTGCTGGTACTCCCCCGTCTCCAGCAGCCGCACCACCGCTCGCCCGACGGCGGCCGCCAGCGGGTTCCCGCCGAACGTCGAACCGTGACTGCCCGGGGTGAGCACGGCTAGCACGTCGTCCCGGGAGACCACAGCCGACAACGGAACGATGCCGCCACCGAGAGCCTTGCCCAGCACGTACACGTCGGGCGTGACGTCCTCGAGGTCACAGGCGAAGGTCGCGCCGGTACGAGCCAGCCCGGACTGGATCTCGTCCGCGATGAACAGCGCCCCAGATTCGGTGCAGACCTGCCGTACGTCAGCGAGATATCCGGCTGGTGGCAGGATGACCCCCGCCTCGCCCTGCACAGGCTCGAGTAGCACCGCGACAGTAGACGGAGTCACCGCCGCCCGCAGCGCCCCGGCATCGCCGAACGGCACGAGGGTGAAGCCCGGGGTGTATGGCCCGAACCCCCGACGGGCCACCGGATCGGTGGAGAAACTGACCAGCGTCGTCGTTCGCCCGTGGAAGTTGTGCTCTGCGACGACGATCTCTGCCCGCCCGTCGGGTACTCCCTTGACCTCATAGCCCCAGCGCCGGGCCACCTTGATCGCGCTCTCGACGGCTTCGGCGCCGGTGTTCATCGGCAGCACGCGGTCCATACCGGCCAGCGCCGCCAGGTCACGGCAGAACGGCCCGAGCTGGTCGTTGTAAAAGGCCCGGCTGGTCAGCGTGGCACGCTCGAGCTGCCCGCGGGCGGCGTCGAGCAGCACTGGATGGCGATGCCCGAAGTTGAGCGCCGAGTAGGCTGCCAGGGCGTCCAGGTACCGACGACCCTCGACGTCGGTGACCCACGCCCCCTCCGCCTGGGCCACGACGATCGGCAGCGGACGGTAGTTGTGCGCCGTCACCGACTCGGCCAGCTCGATACAGCTCGCGTTCGAGGCCAGTGTCTGCTGCATCCACCCATCCTCGCCGACGTGGCGCCACCGCGAGACCCGGACGGCGGCAACCACCGTTCCGCCCTCTCAGCGGCGGATCTCGCTTTCAGGGGGGACAGCGTCAGACCTAACTCCGCAAGTAGCGATGTGATCTTCCGTTGTGGTGTTGGTTGCGGGGTGACGGCGGCCGCCGCGGGTGTTGCCTGGCGGGCATGTCGGGAGCGGCGGTGGCGGCCGGGGGCGGTGACGTCGTGCTGGCCTGCCGGGCGGGGATGGTGCGGTGGCGGCAGCGGTTTTCGGGCAGCCTGCCGCCGGTCTGGTCCAACAGGTGTGGTGTCGGGCGGGTCTGTCTACCCGGCCGGGCGGGGTAGGGCGTGGGGCAGGTGGTAGGCGCCGGTGAGGGGTCCGTCGGCCTGGTCGGGGGCCAGCCGGAGGATGAGCCGGCGGGCGTGGTGGACCACCCGGGCCGGGATGGTGATCAGTTCGCGGCCCGGCCGTTGCCGTGGGCGCGGTGCGGATGGTCGTGCCCGGTGAGGGCCTGCACCGCGGCGGAGAGGGTCAGTGCGAGGAACGCCGCCCACATCCAGACCTCATTCGTCGCCGCGTAGCCGGAGGGCAGGTGACGCAATGCCATCCCGAGTTTGCTGTCGTTGATCCGCTCCTCGACCCAGGCCCGGTCGCGGAACCAGGCCTCGACCGCC
>JADGOV010000197.1 GCA_017882785.1 Frankiaceae bacterium | reverse complement strand
TCGTCGCGGAGCTGCTGCGGCACGGCGGGTAGCCACGGCAGCGGCCCGGGCCGGCTGGGGTGGTCGCCGGCGGGGTCCAGCCGCCCGTCGAGGACGGCAGCCGTGTCGAGCGCGCTGTCGAGGTCTCGGGCCCCGATCGCCGCGTGGAGCGTCTCGACGGGGTGGTGCCCGTCGAGGCTGAGTAGGGCGAGGTGCGCGCGCAGCGTGGGGTAGCCGGCGGCGGCGCTGAGGCCGGGCAGGGCCCGTTCGCCGGCGGCGTCGAGTGCGGTGACCCAGTCCGGTCCGAGGTGCAGCGGGGCGGCGGTGGTGACCGCGTCGTGGTAGCGGTCGGCGGTAGGCTGCAGCCCTTGGCGGGGGTCGGCGAGGTTGCGGCGGGTGGTGGCTGCGCTGGTCTGCGCGCCGTCGTAGCGGAGGACCGCGGTGAGCACGTCGACCGCGGTGGGTGGCAGCAGCGCGTCGCGGGCGGTTCAGTTCGAGAAGCTCGTGTCCGAGCACAAGATCCACTACTTCGTGGGGCGAAACCAGGCCAGCTTCGGCGGCGGACCGGCGACGTGGCGCAGATCCACCGCCTGGGTGGCCAAGCACTTCACCAGCCCGACCATCGCAGGGATCACCGTCCTCAACCTGACCAGCCCACACTCGTCATGACCCACCGGCCCAGGCCCCCGCGCGACCGCACCCTGTCAGGCGCGCCCCGGGGCACCGGCAGGCTGTCAACCGCACGTGACGGGGGGTAGGCAAGCGCACGGCAACGAGCAAGCGGACGCGAGCCGCCAGGCGCAACGTCAGGCGGTGCAGCAGACGGGTACGCGCAAGAAGACGATCGTCGGCTAGATCACATCTGACCTGGCACGCGCCCCGCGCGGGCAAGGTAGTGCGTTGAGATAGACCCTTCCGATCGGGCTGGATTGGTGTGTGGCGTGGCGGCGTAGGTTGAAGCGTGGACTATCGCACTCTGGGTGTCAGCGGCTGCGCGGTGTCGGGTTTGTGCCTGGGGACCATGACGTTCGGCTCGGAGACAGACGAGCCGGGCGCGCATCGGCAGCTTGACCGTTTTGTCGAGGCGGGCGGGACGTTCGTCGATACGGCCGATGTGTACAGCGGCGGGATGTCGGAGGAGATCATCGGCCGCTGGTTCGCCAGCCGCCCGGCCGAGGTCACCGAGCAGGTAGTCCTGGCCACGAAGGGCCGCTTCGGGCTGGATGACTCCCCGAATGGTGCCGGGCTGTCGGCGCGGCATCTGGTACGCGCGCTGGACGCGTCGTTGCGCCGGCTGGGGCTGGAGTCGGTCGATTTGTATCAGCTCCACGCGTTTGATCCGCTGACGCCGCTGGAGGAGACCCTGCGCATGCTCGACGGGTTCGTCCGCGCCGGCAAGATCCGCTACTACGGGCTGTCTAACTTCATCGGCTGGCAGCTGACGAAGGCGGTGCACCTGGCCCGGGCGCTGAACGTTGCTGGGCCGGTTACGCTGCAGTTGCAATACAGCCTGCTGGTACGCGAGATCGAGTGGGAGATCGTGCCCGCTGCGGTTGACGCGGGCCTGGGGCTGCTGCCATGGAGCCCACTCGGCGGCGGCTGGTTGTCGGGCAAGTACAAGCGCGATGAGCGCCCGTCGGAGGCTACTCGCCTGGGCGAGGACCCGAACCGTGGCATGGAGGCTTACGACCGGCGGGGCACGCCGCGCGCCTGGGAGGTCATCGACGCAGTGCAGAAGGTGGCCCGCGAACGAAATGTGTCCATGGCCGAGGTCGCCCTGGCGTGGGTGGCCAGCCGGCCGGCTGTGACCTCGACCATCCTCGGCGCTCGTACGGTCGACCAGCTTGAGACCAATCTTCACGCGGCTGACCTGCGGCTCACCACCGAGGAAGTCGCCGTGATCGAGGCCGCCAGCGACCCCCGGCCCCCCGACTATCCATACGGCGAGATGGGTGTGGAACAGCGCGACCGCCGCCTCACCGGCAGTCCTTAACAGGCTGCGCCGCGTGCGGTCCAAACGCGTTGGCTACGGAGTTGCCGATTTTCTTCCTGCAGATGCGATTGCGATGGATCAATGTCTTGTCGGTGCCCGCACGATCGCGCTGACCCAGACGAGCTTCACGGCGCCAAGAAGGTGGCGGTCGAGCTCATCAGATTCGACGGCGCCTGCCTACGGTGCACCGGAGAACTGCGCATCGAGCACCGGCGCGCTGGGCCCGTCGTCGACAGCTACACCGACCCGGCCATCCGGGAGCTCTTGCCGGGCCTTACAGCCGGCCACCGCGCATGTTGTGGCCCAATGCCAGGCGTGCGGCGCTCACGTCTTCCCGGCCGTGGCCGGCGTCAACGGCTGCGCGCCATTGGCGGGACAGCGCAGCCAGCACAGGCAGCGTGCCGTCGCCTGCGGCCGCGATCGCCAGGTCCACGTCCTTGAGCGCCCACTCCAGCGGGAACTCGGGCGCAAAGTCGCCGCGTTCCATCTTGTGCAGCTTGGCGTCCGCGATCGGCGCGTCTAGCGGCCCGCCCTCGATGGCCTCGGCCAGCTTGGCGTCGTCGATGCCCAGCTGGCTGGCCAGCTCGAGGGCTTCGGCCACGCCCTCGATCAGGGTGGACATGTAGGCGTTGACGACCAGCTTCATCCGGCTGCCCTGGCCGGCTTCACCCAGCCACACGGTCTTGCGGCCGACCGCCGAAAACGCCGGGCGCACGACTGCGTCCGCCTCGCGTGGGCCGGAAGCCAGGATGAGCAGCTGGCCGGCCTCGGCGGGGGCCTTGCTGCCCGATACCGGCGCGTCCACGAACAGCACGTCGGGCCGAAGCTGGCCGAGCCGGCCGGCGATCTCGGTTGTCGCGGCAACGCCGATGGTGCCCATCTGTGCCCACACGGCGCCGTGGCTGAACGCCTCGGCCACCTCGTCGCCGAAGAGCACCGACTCCACGACTGCGGCGGTTGGCAGCATCGTGATCACCAGGCGCGCATCGCGGATCGCCTCTTCTGGCGACGCCGCCACCAGGGCGCCGACATCGGACAGCGGTGCCGTCGCCGACGGCGACCGGTCCCACACTGTCGTGGGCAGCCCGGCACCGACCAGGTTGCGGGCCATCGCCGAGCCCATAATGCCAGTTCCAAGGACCGCAACCGGGTCCTTGCCCGGGCCATGCACATCAGCCACCTGAACCTCCTTCACTGCTGTTGTGCTCAGGTGATCACCACGACAGTGACGGGTCAGAAGCAG
>JADGOV010000196.1 GCA_017882785.1 Frankiaceae bacterium | reverse complement strand
CGAATTTGAACTCCGGGCCGTGCCGCGCCGGCCGCCCGGTCCGGCCCGGTGGCGGGGCGGGGAACTGCAGGACCCGGTCCGAGCGCAACCGGCCCAACAACTGAACCGGCAGGTCGGCGAGCAGGAACGCCAAGCGGGTATATTGAGCCGCGAAATCCGAGGATCGGGGTGCCGAGGCTGTCGGAACGGTGGAAGGCAACACTGCTGGTGGCGATACGCGAGTCGCTGGTGGACCCCGCGCGGTCGGAAAACCACGGCATGTACGGAACTCCATGCGCGAGAACCGCGAGACCCCACGCTCGCCCGTCCGGGTTGATCACCGGGCGGGCCGCCCAGGGAACGCTGAGGCGGTACGCCTGGGATGAACGAGGGTGGGAAGTCGGATGACTCCGTAGTACCTGCGAAACCGTCGAACAACGCCGCCGAGGAGGAGGAGGAGGAGGAGGAGGAAGAGGAGGAGGAGGAAAGGGAGTGAGCCAAGGGGAACACGGCCGGCAAGAACGCGTCCCGGATACAGAGCCGGACCCGACGCGCTGGATCGTGTTCGACAGGTGGCACGAGGGGACAGGGAGGCACGGTTCACCACGCGGTTGCACCACGTGGACGTCGACCGCCTTCCGGCGGCCTATTGGGCGATCCGCCCGAAGGCCGGGCCCGGGGCGGACGGGGTGACGTGGCAGGTGTACGGGCAGGACCTGGAACAGAACCTGGTCGACGTGACGGAGACGAGCTTCGCCGAGACCGTCCAGGGGTCCAGGGCAGGTTTCTGGCTGTAGATGGATCGTCATCGAAGGTCGTTCCTCGAAAGGGATGCGATCCAGTGGGTCTGTCGGGTGTGAAAGATTGGCCACGTGATGGATATATCGGCGCCGTCGTTCTTCCAGAGCCTGTCCCGGGAAGAGGTCACCGAGATGCTCGGCCCGCTGGTCAGGCGCACCTTCGAGGCCGGGTCGGTGGTTCTCGCCGAGGGGGACAGCCCGAATGAGATGCACGTGATCATATCCGGGTTGTGCGGGGTGTTCGTCACGGGTCCGGCCGGATCCGAGGTTCAGATAGGGCAGTACGGGCCCGGCGCGACGGTCGGCGAGATGGCGCTGTTCGCGGGGCAGGCCGAGTCGATCAACGTGGCTGCGGCGACCGTGCGGGCCCTGACCGCGCTCGAAGCCGTGGTCCTGGACGCGCCGAGCACCTACGCGATCGCCGCGATCCACCCGCAGATCCTGCACAACATCGGGGCGATCCTCTCGCACCGGCTGACTCGCTCGTACAAGCACGCCCTCGCTGAGCACGGCCGGGTGAGCGCTTTGCTCGACTACGGGACACCGCCGTTGGTGGCGTACGCGCTCGCGGCGAGCATCGCGTGGCACACCCGCGGGTCGACCCTGCTGGTCGTGGTCGCGGACAGCCATCCGAGCGACCTGGAGGCACTGGAGACGCGGGCGACAGGCGGCGCGCGGTTGATGCTGGTCCCGCCAACCGGGGAGTTCGCCGGGCCCGCCCTCGGCGGCACGATCGAGGAGCTGTCCCACCACTACAAGAACGTCCTGGTGCTCATGAAACCCCCTGGGGACGGCGAGGCCCCGATGGTGGCTGGGTTACCGGTGCAGACGGTGCGGTTGGCCGGCCTGAACGGCGCCGCGGGCGCTGCTGACCGCCCGGCCGGCTCGGGCCGGAACTGTGGCGCCGTGCGGGCCTGGACCGTCGGCGACCGATCGACCCGCTGGCCGCGCCCGGACGCCGACGGCGTGCTGCACGTCCCGGCGCTGAACCCCTCCGACGAGGCTGCCCTGCGTGAGGGCCTGCTGCCGTCCACGACTTCAGCCGGCCGGGTGCTGGGCTGGCTGGCCCGTGATCTCGCCGGGCTGAAAGTCGGGCTGTCGCTAGGGGCGGGCAGCGCGCGCGGGTACGCGCACTACGGCGTCCTGCGCTACTTCGAGCGGATCGGGCTGGATTTCGACTACGTGACGGGCAGCAGCATCGGCGCGATCATCGCCTCGACCTACGCGCTCGGGCAGTCCGCCGACGAGGCCGCCCGGGTGATGGAGGAGACCAGCGTCCGAGCGTTCAAGCTGACCCTGCCCCTGCACTCGTTGCTGTCCAACGCCGGCATCGCCGCGAACTTCCGCGACGTCAGCGGCGACACGCGGTTCGAGGACCTGGACGTGCCGCTCGGGCTGGTCGCCGCCGACCTCAGCACCGGGCGCGAGGTCGTGCTGAAGCGCGGCCTGTTGCGGGTCGCGGCCCTGGCCAGCATGGCGATCCCGGGTGTTTACCCGCCGGTGCGGATCGGCGAGCACGTCCTGGTCGATGGTGGGGTGGTGAATCCGGTCCCGATAAGCGTCGCGTGTTCCATGGGCGCCGACGTGGTGATCGCGGTGAAACTGGGCCGCGCGGCACGGGAGTCGCTGACCGACCTGGAGGCGGTCGAGCAGAAGGGCGGAAAGCGGCCCTCGCTGGTGCAGAACATCACAAAGTCGCTGGACGCGATGCAGCGCCGGATCGGCTCCGCCGCGGTGGTTGCGGCCACTGTGGTGATCGAGCCGAGTTTCTCCGGGACGCCGAGCGCCGGACTCCAGTCGTTCGCGAAGGGACGCCCCTTCATCGCGCCGGGCGAGGCGGCCGCGGAGGCGGCGCTTCCGCAGATCGCCGCGACCCTGCCCTGGCTGCGCTGAGAGGGTGGCTTATGGCGCCGTGTGGGCAGGTCACGCGCCTGGCCTCGGCGAGCTCAGCGATCTGGCCTCACTGGCCGTGCTACAGACTGAGGGTTTGAACCTGCCCCTTAGTCAGCCAGTGGGGCTGAGGAATTTGAACCCCTGACCTTTGCCGGCCCCTCCTACCGACGACTCGCCGCCACCGAGCCGCCGGACACTGCGAAGGCGGCCACGTGCGATTCAGCCGCAACAAGGTAGCGATAGAAGTCGTTCTGCACGTCGAGCACGTCCACCCTGCTGAAGCCGGCGAGCAGGCCGTGCTCGCGCAGGGTGTCCGGACGCATCACCGTGCCGGTGTCCGCGAACGGCTGATGGGCCAGGCTGTCGGTCAAGCAGCACGGCAGGCTGTAGCCGTACATCAGCCGTTCGATCTCCTCGCCGAGCGGGGTTGAACGTCTCGGCCACTCGCTCGTCCATCACCACCGCCGGGGGGCGCCGCCGGCTAGGTGTTGCATCCATGGAGGTTCATAACAGTCAAGGTGCGGTAGACCGGCAGGCCCTTCAGCGCGGTGTGCGGTCGATGGTAGTTGTACCGGTGCAGGATCCC
>JADGOV010000195.1 GCA_017882785.1 Frankiaceae bacterium | reverse complement strand
GAGCCCGTTTGCCGGGCTGTCCCGGATCGGCCAGTTCGGAGCGGCCGCGCGAAATGTCTCGGCCCGGTCACGGACCGGCGGTGCGTGCCCGCCCTCGTGACCGAGGACAGGACCCTTGGCACGCACGTCCGTTCGGGCAGCCGCGGCCCGGAGCGCACGCACGGTGGCCCCCGGGTTGACGTCGCTGGCACAGCCCGGTGGGCAGAAGTGGGACATCAGGTGGACGAGACCGATCCGACCCTGCCTGCGGTGGATCCCAATCGCAGGCTGCTCGGCGGCCGGTACGAGATCGGCGAGGTGTTGGGCTACGGCGGGATGGCCGAGGTCTTCCGGGGCCGTGACACCCGGCTGTCCCGCGATGTCGCCGTCAAGGTGCTGCGCACCGACCTGGCCCGCGATCCCTCGTTCCAGATGCGGTTCCGCCGGGAGGCGCAGGCGGCCGCCTCGCTGAACCACTCGGCGATCGTCGCCGTCTACGACACCGGGGAAGAGTCCACCATCCCCTACATCGTCATGGAGTACGTCGAGGGGCACACCCTGCGCGAGGTGCTCCAGCACGGGCGGCTCACCGTCCAGCGCTCCCTGGAGATCACCGCGGACGTCTGCGCGGCACTCGAGTCCAGCCACCGGTCCGGGATCATCCACCGCGACATCAAGCCCGGCAACGTAATGCTCACGCGCGAGGGCGTCGTGAAGGTCATGGACTTCGGGATCGCCCGGGCGATCACCGGGTCGGCGGCCACGATGACCCAGACGGCCTCGGTGATCGGCACGGCGCAGTACCTGTCGCCCGAGCAGGCCCGCGGCAAGACCGTGGACGCCCGCAGCGACGTCTACTCCACCGGGGTGCTGCTCTACGAGCTGCTCACCGGGCTGCCGCCGTTCCGCGGCGACTCCCCGGTGGCCGTGACCTACCAGCACGTGCGCGAGGACCCGCAGCCGCCCTCGCGGCTCGACCCGGACATCCCTCCGGACGTGGACGCCATCGTCATGAAGGCCCTGGCCAAGAACCCGGGCAACCGCTACCAGGGCGCGGGCGAGTTCCGCGAGGACCTGACCCGCGCGGCGATGGGCCAGCCCGTCATGGCCACCCCCCTGCTGCCCTACGAGGCCGCGACCGACGTGATGCCGACGACGTCGGCGTACCCGGCCGGCGGGTACCCGTCAGGGCGCACCGCCCAGAAACCCTCCCGGCGCAACCTCGTGTGGATCGTCGTCGTCGTGGTGCTCGCGCTGGCTGCCGCGGCCGCGCTCGCGGTCTTCCAGCTGGACAAGGGAACGACGGTGGCGGTCCCCGACGTGGTCGGGGCGTCGCTGGCGCAGGCCCAGACGAAGCTGACGGCCGCGCAGCTCAAAGTCGGGAAGATCAGCTTCCAGCAGGACTCGAGCAAGCCACCGAACACGGTCCTGTCCCAGAATCCGGCAGCGGCCGCGTCCGCCCACCAGAACGACTCGGTCGACCTCGTCCTGACCGGGCCGCAGCAGAAGGTCACGATCCCGCCCGACGTCATCGGGAGGAACATCCAGGACGCCACCGCCGAACTGCAGTCGCTCGGCCTGGTGGTGCGGTCCAACCAGACCGACTCCGGCGGGGCTCCCGGCACAGTGACGAACTGCAACCCCTCGCCTGGCAGTTCCGTGGACAAGGGGTCGCCGGTGACGCTCACCTACGTCTCCACCCTTGCCACAGTGCCCAACGTCGTCGGCCAGTCCCAGAGCGCGGCGGCCAGCCAGCTGGGCCGTCAGGGTTTCGGAGTCAACGTGCGGTTCCAGCAGGTGTTCCGCAACGGTGGCGTCGTGCTTTCCCAGGACCCAGGCGGGGGTGCGCAGGCGCAACGCGGCAGCACGGTCACGATCGTGGTGTCGCAGGTGGTCACCCCCACTACCCCGACCCCGACGCGCACCCCGACCCCGACGCGCACCCCCACGCCGACTCCGACTCCGACGCCGACTCCGACTCCGACTCCGACGCCCACGCCCACGCCCACTCCGACTCCTCCGGTGCCCGGGGTCACGTAACCGGGATGTGCGGCTGGCCACGACCTTCCAACCTCTGCGGCCTGGGTCGCCGTCTCTGTCCCCGCCGGCTGTGCAGCCAGCGGGGACGACCGTCTCGCGATCCCGCTGTCCGCAGTCGGCATCGGCGACGCCGTCGCCCTCGGAGCCGTGCGGGCTCTCCGACGATCCGCGCCGTCAGGCTCTCCCCACCGAGGCGCTGCGCGCAACCTGCGAGGACCGCTGCGAACCTCACCCCTACAGCGACCGCCCCGACGACCCGACATCACCGCATACAGGTCAACGCCCGCGGCCGTTTGGATGCGCCGCCGAGTTCTGCCCCGATCCGGCGGTCCCCGCCGGCCACCGGCACGTTCAAGGCGATCGAGGACCCTGTCCCGGTACCCGGACTGGACCCTGCAGATGGCCAACTGCCCCGCCGTCATCACCTGCACCGACGTGATGGCTGACGAGCACCCGCAGCTCGTCATCGCCCACCTGAAGGCCATGATCAAGGTCGGCCGCTGGGCGAACGAGCACAAGCACGCCGCCGCCGTGATCCTCAACCGGCAAACGTTCTACCGCGACGTCGAGGACATCTACGAGGGCATCAAACAGGTGGATATGCTTCCCAACCTGTCGCCACAGAACCTCGCCGCGATTGAAATCGGCAAGGACTTCATGCGGCTCTGTTGCGTTGTGCGGCGTGCGGCACGCCGAACTCGGTCCTTTGGTCGACGATGAAGCCCGCCAGGATCACTTCGTCGCCCACATCACGCTCCATCCGGAGCTCGGCGTTCTCGGCCCGCAGCCGCAGCAGCTCGGCGCGTTCGTCGCCGCTCAACCCGTCGAGATGATCTCGTTCGGCTCGGTCCCGGGCGCACCAATTCCCCAGCGTCCCCTCATTGACCCCCACTTCCGTCGTGCCGTCAGTGCCGGCAAGAGTCCAGGTGCTCGGTTCTGTGGGTGTCCTCCGCGCGCGAGCCGGAGGACTTCCAGACCCCCTGCACGCGAGGTCGGCATGACCCAGACCGACAACGTGGCGGAGACGAACCACCCCGAGCAGCCCGGTAATGCCTGGGTGCGCTCGACGTTCGACGGCCGGGCGACCAGGACCGTCGTCGTCCGCTGCCCGCCGACGAGCGCGGCGAGCATCTTGCGGCCCGACACCCCGAAGAGTCACTGGCCGCGACACTGAGCTTGATCTGCGCGTCTTCGAGCAGCTTCTCCACCCGCTGCTTCTCCGCGTTGCGCGCCACGACCAGGCTGACT
>JADGOV010000194.1 GCA_017882785.1 Frankiaceae bacterium | reverse complement strand
CGGCCGTGCTGATCCTCAACGACCACGACACCGGCTACCCGTTCGCCTGCCTGGAAAGCTCGATCATCAGCGCCACCAGGACGGCCGCGTTCGCGGCGTTGGCGGCTGACTGGTTCAGTCGCGGCCGGCGGCGCCCGACGCGCGTCGGGTTCTTCGGGGTGGGCCTGATCGCCCGCTACATCCACACCTTCCTGGCCCGCACCGGCTGGTCGTTCGACGAGATCGGCGTGCACGACCTGTCCGCCGACAGCGCGGCCGGCTTCCGCGGTTACCTGGAGCAGTCGGGCACCACCAGCCGGATCGCCGTGCACGACAGCGCCGAGCAGTTGATCCGCTCCAGCGACCTGGTGGTCTTCGCCACCGTCGCCGGTCAGCCGCATGTCAGCGACCTGTCATGGTTCGAACACAATCCGTTGGTGTTGCACGTCTCGCTGCGCGACCTAGCGCCGGAGATCATGCTCGCCTCAACGAACATCGTCGACGACATCGAGCACTGCTTGAAGGCCAACACCTCGCCGCATCTGACCGAACAGCTCGCGGGCAACCGGGACTTCCTGCACGGCACGCTGGACGACGTGATGGCCGGGCGGGTGACGGTGCCGGCGGACCGGCCGCTGGTGTTCTCGCCCTTCGGCCTCGGAGTGCTCGACCTCGCAGTGGGCAAGTTCGTCTACGACGAGGTGGTCCGCTCCGGCGAGTTGCATGTCATCGACGACTTCTTCCACGACCTGCGACGGTATGGATAGGGTGCGGCTCCGCTGGAGGGACCTCATGCGGCCTGTGGGATACGGTTGCCGGCGCAGCCCGGGGGATATGGACACGTTTTCGTTCCGGGCGCAGGTGGTAGCTCCAGTATTCGTCCCAGTCACCGTTGCTGGGTAACGCTCGTAGCTTGAGCATGGCAGTCGGCCGCCCCTGGTGCGAGGTCGGCCGCGTGTGCCGGTACGCGCCGGGGCGGGCGGGTAGAGGGCGGCGTCGCGGCGGATCCGGGAGGTGAGGTGGGCGCGGGGCAGGTCCGCGCCGGCGAGGCAGGCGTAGGCGCCGTCCGCGCACAGGTGGAGCTGCCGGTCGGGTAGCCACTCGGCGAGCTCGCGGATCATCGCAGCCGCGTGCTGCACGGACCAGGGGGGTGACCCCAAGGCCCAAGCGAAGGCCGAGAAGGCGTACCGCAGGGGGCTACGGACCTTCTACAAGAAGAAGCGCTTCATCATTCCCGCGGCGTTCGTGGTCGTCCTCGTCGTCGCCATCGCGGCGTCCAGTGGTGGCGGCAAGAAGAGCACCTCCAGCAGCACAGCGTCCGGCGGCAAGCCGTGTGCCGCGACCTACCTCGACAAGCAGAAGAAGAATGTGCGCGCGGACGACGTGCATACCAGCTTTCGGATGATGTACTCGCGTATGAGGCAGAATATCCATAATTATCGTTTGCGAAAGCGGTTGAATGGGCGTCGCCGCGGCGATCCCCGGGTGTGACGACGCAGGTCCCGCTTGAGCGTCGTCTCCCGCTCGCGGGACGGCCTGCTCGAAACGCTTGGCCGGGCCTGCTCGAAACAGTCTTCCCTGGGCAGACTCGATGGCATTGTCCGTCGGTATGAGCGGGACCGTGACGATGTCAAGCTCTGACGGTCCAGGCGTCAGCGCTCGCGCCGGTCACCGACACGCTCGGCGGTAAGGCCCTGTGCAGTAGCGTCGATGATCACAAACAGGAGCAGCGAGAGCCGCGACTACAACATCTTCCGATAGTGCCCGAATATGGTCTGCCGCATCTCGTGGCTGACCCCGAGTTCGATCTGTGCGAAGCCTGCCGCCTCGACGCCATCCACCGACAGAGGACCGCGCCGGGCCACGCCGACCGACGGTTGACGCACCACCCAGAGGAGGTGGCGCGGCCGTCGACGTTGTGGATGACTTGCACCATGAGTACGAAGCCCGCCCGGGGTGGCGCCGAGGTGCAGCAGGCGCCCGTGGGCTTCTGCTGGCCCCGTATGCGCGGCCGCCGGGTATCACGGCACGAGCAGGTTGGCCTTAAGCGTGTACGCGGGTGGGGACCGACTGATCAGTGATGGTTGATCACGGATCTAACGACGACCGAAGGGGAACTAGGATGACTGCCGCAGGATTGTTTGCCGAGTTGCAGAAGCGTCGGAATGACCTATGGCCAGATCCAGATTGGCATTGTGACTCATGTCAACTCACAATCCAGGCGTATGGAGTTGCTGCTGGTGATGATGCTGAAGTTGTGCGTGATATCTGTCGGAAAGGGACGGAGATCCGTCAGCTTGAAAAGGTCTATGCAACAGACGGACGCCTCGGCCATTCGGCTCGAAACGTGTCATCGATCATCACCCCTTCACCCACTGACCCGATCTCATCACCCGATCGCCGTTATGATTGACCCGATCGACCTAATCATTTAAGCTGCAGGTGCTTGCGAAGCGCACTCGACAAAATGTGGCTCTTGTAACTCTTCCGTGGGCGCCTGAGGGGGCCTGGACGCGCCGCACGCCGATCCCCGCCTACGGTTCCCGCTGTCTAACGAGTGGAATCGAAGGTGAGGGAACGGCGTGCGTTTCGACAAGGCTATGTGCTCGGCCACTCGGGTTGGTCAGGGTCGTCGTGGAAGGCGTGGACTTCGACGAGGACGAGCAGGCCGTCGTGGTGTCGGTGCGGCCCCGGAAGAAGCTACGGGGAGGCCCGGAAGGCGACGAAGCGCCGCTGTGGCCGCTGCGGCAAACGCTGTGCCGGGTATGACCAGGGGGCGGACCGCCGACGGTGGCGGACGCTGGACCTGGGCCTGATCCGGGCGTTCCTGGAGGCCGACGCGCCGCGGGTGCGCTGCCCCGAGCATGGGGTCATCGCCGCGCAGGTGCCGTGGGCCCGGCACGGCGCCGGGCGCACCTACGCCTTCGATGACACCGCGGGATGGCTGGTGACGCACTGCTCGAAGTCCGCGGTCCGCGACCTGCTGCGGGTCGCGTGGAGCACGGTCGGGTCGATCGTGACCCGGGTCGTCGCCGACGACGCCACGACGGTTCGTTTGCGAACCTGCGCCGGATCGGCATCGATGAGATCAGCCGTTGGGCCCCTGTCCGCTTACCGCCAGCATGGTTGAGCCGCTGAGTTCGTTCATCGACCACTGCACAGCGGCCGGGCTGACGAGCGGACGGGTGGGAATCGGCGACGCCGATGTCGAGGCCGAGGCGCAGCCAGCCGCCGCGACCATGACGTGGCGGCGCTGGGCACTGTCCCCGATTTCGGAGTGGCCGGAAATACG
>JADGOV010000193.1 GCA_017882785.1 Frankiaceae bacterium | reverse complement strand
GCCGTCGGCGCAATGGACGATCGCCCATCCGCCGTCTATCCCACATTGCCTGCTGTAGTGTCTGATCCAGGATTGGTCGCTGTTGCTGACGATCCCCCGGGGCAGGCTGGCCGCGTCGACCGCGTCGAGAATCCGGCGGACGCCGGGACGGAGCGTCACGCCGGCCAGCAGCGGTGCGATCCGTTGCTGCACGCCGTCCTCGACCTGTCTGCGGTGGACCGTGCCGCCGGACAGCGCCTCGAAGTGCGCCCACAGGTCGACACCGACCGTCCCGATCAATTCTGACCAGTCTTCGAGCAGCAGCGTGCTACCGTTCTCGGCGAACGCTTCGGCGTAGCTGGCGAAAATATGCGGCTCGGGGTCCCAGAGGGTGCCGTCGAAGTCGAACAAGACGGCCTTTATGTCGCCATGACCTATTGCTTGATCCATCGTCACCTCAATTCTCGGACAGCACACCGCGACCGGTGGGCGCAATCTGCGCAGGACACTGGGACGCACGTCTGAGGTAAAGCAATCACGAAGGCCCCTGAGGCCCGACTGCTACTGCGAAGCTAGATGCATTTCACCACTCCGGCAACCCCCAATTTCTCTGAGTGAAGACCCTTGACGAAAGGCAGGGGGGATGCTCTTCTAGACCTGGAATAGACCTGGAATAGACCTGGAATAGACCTGGAATAAAGCGGGTGCTGCCGTCAGGGAGGGAACGCGTCATGACCGGATATGCGAGCGACGCGTGAGCCTGCCCCGGGTGGCGGTCGTCGGCCACGTCGAATGGACCACGATCGCGCGCTTCACCCGGGTCCCGGTGGCGGGCGAGGTGATCCACGCCGACGTCACGTGGGAGGGGCCGGCCGGGGGCGGCGGCGTCGCCGCGGTGGCGTTGGCGCGGCTGGCCGGCGGGTGCAGCTTCTTCACCTCGCTCGGGGACGACGACGCCGGCCGGCGCGCACAGGAGCAGCTGCAGTCGCAGGGCGTCCAGGTGCTTGCCGGACCGCGGCGGGGCCGCACCCGACTCGCGACCAGCCTGATCGACTCCTCCGGCGAGCGGACCACGACGACCTACGGCCCCCGACCGGAACCGGTGGCCGCGGATCCGCTGCCCTGGGCCGACCTGCCGGCCTACGACGCGGTTTTCTTCGTGTCCGGAGACGTCGCGGCCATGCGGGCCGCGCGCGCGGCGAGGACCCTGGTGGTGACCAGTCGCGAATTCGCCACCGTCGTGCGCGCCGGAATCACCCTTGATGCGCTGGTCGGGAGTCTGCACGACCCGGCCGAGCGGTACGACCTCACGCTGATCCCGTCGCCGGCGCTCGCGGTGGGCACCGACGGGGCCAACGGCGGCGAATTCACCGTACGCGGGCGGCCCGCCGGCCGGTACCGCGCCACTGAACCGCCCGGGCCCACCGCCGACCTCTACGGCGTCGGCGACACCTTCGCCGCTGCCCTCACCTACGCGCTCGGCGCTGGCATGGACACCGCGGCTGCGCTGTCGTTCGCGGCCGGTAGCGGCTCCGACTGCACCACCTGCGTCGGCCCGTTCCCGATCGCCGTCCCGGTCGCATGACGGCGCTGGTGGCGTGGGACATCGACGGCACCGTCGTCTCCTGTGGGGTTCGATGCTGAGCGCCACCGTGATCGTGCCGGTCCGGAACGGAGCGGCGACGATCGACGCACAGTTGGCGGCTCTGGCCGGGCAGACGTATCCGGGCCCCTGGGAGGTGGTGGTCGCCGACAACGGCTCCACCGACGCCACCGCGCGGATCGTGCGGCGCTGGGCTGACCGGATCCCGCGGCTGCGGCTGGTCGACGCGAGTGACCGGGTCGGCGCCGGCCACGCCCGCAACGTCGCGTGCGCAGTGGCGAGCGGTGGTTTGCTGCTGTTCTGCGACGCCGATGATGTCGTCGCCAACGAGTGGGTGGCCGCGATGGTGGCCGGTCTGGGGGAGCACGCGGCGGTCGGCGGCCGGGTGGAGCGCCGCCTGCTCAACGACCCACAGGCGGTCACCGCGCGGCCGGGCCGGCCGGACGGGCTGCTCGACTCGTTCGGCTTCCTGCCCTACCCGCTGACCGCGAACTGCGGCATCCGGCGCGAGATCTGGACCTGCGTAGGAGGTTTCGACGAGAACTATCCCTACGGATCCGAGGACGTGGTGTTCTTCTGGCGGGCGCAGCTCGCCGGCTACGCCGTCGACTACCTGCCGCAGGCAGTGGTGCACTACCGGTTGCGCTCCGGGCTGCGCGGAATGGTGCGGCAGTACTACCGCTACGGGCGCACGCATCCGCGGCTCTTCAAGGATTTCGCCCGGCTCGGGATGCCGCGCACCAACGTCGCTGCCGTGGTCCGGGAGTGGGGCTGGCTGCTGCGGAACCTGTCGTCGCTGGCGCACTCCCGGGCGGGCCGGACCGTCTGGCTGACCCGGCTCGCGATGCGCACCGGACGACTGGTCGGCAGTGCCCGGCATCGTGTGGTCTACCTTTGAGGGTCATCGCGTGAACCTCGCCCTGGCCGTCGACGTCGGCGCCAGCAAGATCGCGCTGGCGATGGTGGACGGCTGCGGCCGCGTGCTGGGGCGGGCCCGGCTGGCCACCCCGAGCGACCGCACGGGGGAACAGATCTGGTCCGCGACGGCCGAGGTGGCGGCCACGCTCCTGGCCACCGTCGGACCGGCCCCGCTGGTCGGCATCGGGATCGCTTCGGCCGGACCACTCGACCCCGTTGCCGGCACCGTCAGCCCGAACATGATCCCGGCCTGGCGGGACTTCCCGATCGTCGAGCGGGCGCGCCGGCTGGCCGGTGGAACACCGGTCCGGCTGATCGGTGACGGTGTCTGCGCCGCGATCGGCGAGCACTGGGCGGGCGCGGGCAAGGGCCAGCGCGACATGCTCGGGATGGTGGTGTCCTCGGGCATCGGCGGCGGCCTAGTGCTGGATGGCGTGATGCGGGTCGGCCCGACCGGGAACGCCGGTCACGTGGGGCACGTCGTCCTCGATCCCGACGGGCCGCCCTGCTCCTGCGGCGGCCGGGGCTGTGCCGAACTGGTCGGCAGCGGTCCGTCGATGGTGTCCTGGGCGCTGCGGTCCGGTTGGCAGCCGGACACCGGAGTGCAGCCCACGGCGGTCGATCTGGCGGCGTCCGCCCGCGCAGGCGATCCGCTCGCGAGAGCGGCTTTCGACCGCGGCGCTCGGGCGGTCGCCGCGACCATCGCGTCCGTGGCGGCCGTCTGTGACCTCGACCTGGTGGTGGTCGGAGGTGGCGTGGCCGCCGCCGGTGA
>JADGOV010000032.1 GCA_017882785.1 Frankiaceae bacterium | reverse complement strand
GGCCGCCGCGACGGCCTTGTGGCTGGCGGCCGGCGACTGGCTGTTGCGTCGACCGAGCGGACGACGGTCCGCGTGAGCGACTGGGCGGTCAGCGTCACGGGCTTCCACCTCTTCGCGGGAGCCGGGATCGTGCTACTCCACGGTCGCCGCAGCGGCTCGGCCCGTAACCGCGGCGCAGGCGTTGGCGGCCGGCATGCGCTCGACGCCCGGCCGGATCGCCGTCTTCGCCTCGTGGCTGTGGTTGGGGGTGCATGTCCTGGCCCGTTGAGGTGGGCGGCGGCACGAAC
Organism: Frankiaceae bacterium; assembly: GCA_017882785.1. Taxonomy (GTDB): domain Bacteria; phylum Actinomycetota; class Actinomycetes; order JADGOV01; family JADGOV01; genus JADGOV01. The sequence goes on along the minus strand of JADGOV010000032.1, from coordinate 26,410 downwards.
TAGCCCAGCCAGCCGCCGGCCCGTGGCTCGCCGATCATGCTCAAACGAGCGTTGCCAGCGACTCCAGAACGTCCGATCGAACGTGATCGGCGAGCCCAACGTGCGTCATGATCGGCGACCTGGAACGTACCGCACTCGGCGCGCTGCGCCGATCATGCGAGAACGAGCGCCCCACGGACCCTCGCAACGCCCGTTTCAGCATGATCGGGGCAGGCCAACGCGCCATCGAGCATGATCGGCGAGACACCGGGCCGGCGCGCTGGACGGGAAAGTCGCCGAAACGCGACGGCCGGCACCGCTGTCCCACTGCCCGAGCGTGGGGGGCAGGATCAGCGGATGGTCATCGTCCACGTCCATGTCCGCGTCCGGCCGCACCACGTCGAGGGGTTCCTCGCGGCCACGCTGCGCAACGCGCGCGCCTCCGTCCAGGAACCCGGGGTGCTGCGCTTCGACGTACTCTCCGACGACGACAATCCCACCCATGTCATCCTCGTCGAGGTCTACCGCGACGAGGACGCCTCGTCGATGCACAAGCAGACCGAGCACTACGCGGCGTGGCGGGACGCGGTCGCTCCCATGATGGCCGAGCCGCGGTCCGCGGTGCGCTTCGCCGCCGTGTTCCCGATCGAGGAGGAGCGGTGGCTGACTCCGCCGACGGCCTGACAGCCGCCTTCGACTTCGCGACCGCGGCCCGCATCCACTTCGGCGTGGGCCGGGCCGGCCAGCTGCGCGAGATCGTAGGCGGGCTGGGTAGAAGGGCTCTGGTCTGTACGGGTTCGACCCCGTCGCGGTCCGCGGACCTGCTGGACGGTTGGACCGTGCCGCTCACGCAGTTCCCGTGCCCTTCGGAGCCGACGGTCGAGCAAGCCAGGCAGGCTACAGCCGCGGCCCGCGAGGTCGGCGCCGACGTCGTCGTTGCGATCGGCGGGGGAAGCGTGCTGGACCTGGGCAAGGCGACGGCCATGCTGCTGGCCAACGGTGGCGATCCGCTGGACTACTTGGAGGTGATCGGTCGCGGGCAGCCCATCGAGTGCCCGTCGGTGCCCTTCGTCGCCGTGCCGACCACAGCCGGTACGGGGGCTGAGGTTACTGCCAACGCCGTGCTGAGCTCCCCCGAGCACGGATTGAAGGGCAGCCTGCGCAGCACGCTGATGATTCCACGACTCGCCGTGGTCGACCCCCTGCTCGCCGTGGCATGTACGCCGGCCGTGACCGCGGCCAGCGGCCTGGACGCCTTGACCCAGTGTCTGGAGCCGCTGGTGTCTCCGCGGGCCACCCCGTTGACGGACAGCCTGGCCCGCGAAGGCCTCCGCCGGGCAGCCCGCGGACTACGGGCCGCACACGCGGACGGGTCGAACATCTCAGCCAGGGGCGACCTCGCGTTGTGCGCGTTGTGCAGCGGGATGGCACTGGCGAACGCCAAGCTCGGCGCGGTGCACGGATTCGCCGCTGTCCTCGGCGGCGCGATCGCCATTCCTCACGGCACCGCTTGTGCCGCGCTGCTCGTGCCGGTCGTCACGACCACCGTGCAGGCGCTGCGGTCCCGGGCACCGGACAGCCCAGCCCTGGCGCGGTATGAGGAGGCTGCCGCGCTGTTGACCGGCCGCCCCGATGCCACCGTCGAGGACGGCCTCGACTGGATGCGTGAGACTCTGCGGAGGTTGGACATGCCGAGCCTCGGCGGGTTCGGGATCGCCGACGCCGACGCCGATGCCGATGAGATCGTCGCGCAGGCGGCGAGGGCCAGCAGCATGCAGGGCCATCCGATCTCCCTGCGCGAGGAGGAACTCCACGCGATCCTGCGGGCTGCGACCTGAGCGGGCAGCGGCCTGATCGCGGCGTGGCCTACGGCGCCGACCGGCCCTGGCTAGCCGACCGGCCCGACCGGCTAGCGCCGTCGGCTGCAGCATCCGCTGCCTGCCCGGCCGCTGCACGACGTCCCACCGCGGGCTTGCCATGGTGAGCCACGACCGCAACGTGCTCCCAGAGGGGTGTGTAACCCATCAGGGCGTGTTGAACCGCCGACTGCAGGAGCCGCTGCTCCCGCTCCGGAAGAGCGCTGCGCAAGGTGATGACGACGTCACTGACCACCTGGCCCGGCTGCAGGTGCACGGCCTTGGGCGGAGGTCGGTCCAGGGTGTGCAGCACGCGTCGCACCGCGCCGATGACCGCGCGCCGGGCCGACGGACTGGTCATCTGCGTCGCCGACGCACAGGCGGCGGGAAGATCGGGCACCGAGTCGCACTGGACGTCGGCCCGCGCCCACACCATCGGGCTCCCGGTGACCGGGCCGCACACCACAAGTGGGCATCCGCGTTGCACAGCGCATGTCGCCCCGTGCTCACGTTCAGTAATGGGAATGGCGCGCTGCCGAACATCCACCACTACGTCGATGTCGTCATCGACGAGCGCGCAGCGACCGCCATCAGCGACGGCACCACACGCGCGGTCGGGATCCCACGGTGGATGGCAATAGCTCAACGTGTGGCCGGCCGCCCCGAGGATGTGAGCCGCGGCTGCCGCGTCTCCCGGCTCGGCCTCGGTGAGGAGAACCAGCACCGTACACCTCCGGATAGCCGCTCACACTCCGCGAGCGGCAATATTCGCTTGTAGCCGAAAGATTCGCATTGACTGCCGGCGCGGGTCAGGGCCAAAAGTCCCCTGACCGGCTGTGGGGTCGGCTCGCGGGCATGGGTGTTAGGCCGCACAGCGCAACGCCCCTGGGCCGTCCGGCCCAGTCGCCTCCCGGCCCGTTACCAAACCGGGTCCCGCGTCGTTGAGGAGGTGACACCGATCGAGGAGGGGATCCTATGCGAATTCGACTGCTCCTACCGGGGCTGGCCCCGATCTCGGTGAGCCCGCCCTTGCCGGCGGGTCGACCCTCCGTCCCGGGCACGGCAGGCCGCGCCACGGGCTAGCACGCATGGCGCCGCGGCGGATCCACCTACGCTGCGAAGATGGAGCACACCAGGCTGTATTGCGATGGGAAGTTGACGGACCAGAACTTCCCGCTGCAGGACATCTCCGAGCACCTCGCCATCCCGGGGGCTCTGGTGTGGGTCGACCTGTGCGTTCCGCAGTCCGCCGCCCTCCAACTGGTCGCCGACGAACTCGGGTTGCACGAGATCGCCGTCCAAGACGCCGTGGACACCCACGAGCGGCCGAAGCTGGACCGCTACGACACGTATGACTTCCTCAACCTCTATGCCGTCCGGTTGGACACCGACAGCGGCAGGCTGATCACCAGCGAGATATCCGCGTTCATCGTGCCGACCGCCCTCGTCACGGTCCGCAAGGACGAGCGGTTCGACATCGAGGCGGTGATAGCCCGCTGGGACGAATCGGGCGACCTTGTCGCGAACGGCATCAGCGCGCTGCTCTACGGCCTCATCGACTACGTCGTGGACGGCCATTTCGAGGCGGTTCAGACGCTGGATGAACAGATCGAGGTGCTCGAAGACCTGCTCTTCGACGACCGGCCCGGGGACCGGGACGTGCAACGCCGGAGCTTCGAGCTGCGTAAGAGCCTCGTTCTGCTGCGGCGAGTCGTCCTGCCCATGCGCGAGGTGGTCAACACGTTGTTACGCCGCGACCTCAAGATCATGGCTCCGGCCATGACCCCGTACTACCAGGACGTGTACGACCACGTCCTGCGCGCCACGGAATGGACAGAGAGCCTGCGGGACCTCGTCACCACGATCCTGGAGACCAATCTCACAATCCAGGGCAACCGGCTCAACGTCATCACCAAGAAGGTCACCAGTTGGGCGGCCATCATTGCCGTACCGACGGCGATTACCGGGTACTACGGGCAGAACGTGCCGTATCCCGGCTTCGGCAAGCCGTTGGGTTTCTGGGCCTCGAACGCGTTCATCGCCGTGCTGTCGGTTCTGCTGTATGTGGCCTTCAGGCGAAAGGACTGGCTCTGAGTGCGCCTGCTTTGGGAAACCGCCGAGGCGGTAACCCGCCGAGCGGCTCGACGCCACCGGGGACTAGCGTTACCACGACAGCTGAATAGCTCAGAGGCAGCCCGCTTGTGGGTGCAGTGGTCGGCCGCGTCGCGCCCCGCGACTGTTGCGGAATCGGAGGGAGCGGGATGCGGGTCGCCGTCATCTCCACCTACCCGCCGCGACCCTGCGGCATCGGGCAGTTCACCAAGGATCTGCGCACGGCGCTGCTCGGCACGTCACCGCAAATGGCCGTGGACATCGTGTCCATCATCCGCGATGAGACTCCCTCGGTGGCTCCGGAGGTCGCTGCTCGACTGCGGCAGGATGTGCGCAGCGACTATCCCGCGGCCGCCCATGTGCTCAACTCCCGCGGCACCGACGTCGTGCTTCTCGAGCACGAGTACGGCATCTTCGGTGGCGAGGTCGGCAGCTACGTGCTTTCCTTCGTCGAGGAGCTTCGGCAGCCCCTCGTTGTGACGCTGCACACCGTCCTCTCCGCCCCCTCCGTCCGACAGGCGCAGACGCTGCGCGCCCTGTGTGAGCGCGCCACGTTGGTCACGGTCTTCACCGAAACCGCGCGCCGCATGGTGGTCGAGGCGCACCTCGTGCCGCCGGAGCGGGTAAGGGTCGTGCCGCACGGCGGACCCAGCGCGCTGCTGCCGGACCGCAACCCGTACCGGTCCATCCAACCCGCCGCCGCGACACCTGTCGTGGGCGTCGCTCCAGTCGGCCCACGGCCGGCGTTGGAGCGGCTGGAGGGTCGAACTGTCCTGTCCACCTTCGGCTTGATCTCGGAAAGCAAGGGCATCGAGGTGGCCATCGCGGCCCTGCCGACCATCGTCGCGAAACACCCCGACGTGCTCTACCTCATCGCCGGTCAGACCCACCCCGAGGTGGTCAAGCACGAAGGGGAGCGCTACCGCCTGTCGCTGGAGCGGATGGTGCGTGACCTCGACCTGGAGGAGCACGTCCACTTCGTCGACAGGTTCCTCTCCGACGACGACTTGGCCCTGCTGCTCGGGGCGACCGACCTCTACCTCACGCCCTACCGTTCCCGGGAGCAGATCGTCTCCGGCGCGCTCACCTTCGCGGTGGTCGCCGGTTGTCCGGTGGTGTCCACGCCGTACTTCTACGCGGAGGACCTGCTGGCCGGTGGGGCCGGCGTTCTGGTGCCGTTCGACGACGCCGACGCGCTGGCCGGGGCGGTGCTGGGGCTGATCGACGATCCGGATGCGCTGCTCGCGGCCCGCAAGGCGGCGACGGCCACCGGCGGCGCCCTGGCCTGGCCGGCGGTCGGCCAGCAGACCGCCGCCGTGCTGCGCGAGGCGACGGAGCTCGGCCCCGTCGCCGTGGCCGACCAGACGCCGGTGGCCTCGGCGCCCCAGGTCCGGCCGGACCACCTGCTCACCCTCGTCGACGACGTGGGCATCATCCAGCACGCCGAGGGCGTCGTCCCGGACCGGGCCAGCGGCTACTGCGTGGACGACGTCGCCCGGCTGGTGATCGTGGCTGCCGGGCTGAACAAGACCCCCAGCGGGATCACGTACAGCCGGATGCTGACCGTCGGCCTGAGCTTCCTGCGCTATGCCTGGGTGCCCGCTGTCGGCGGGATGCACAACCTCATGTCCTACGAGCGGCACTGGCTTGACGCCCCACGCACCGGTGACCACATCGGCCGGGCCGCCTGGGCGCTGGGCGTCGTGCTCGCCACCGAGCCGACCCAGGCCATCGCCGGGCCGAGCGCCCGGCTGCTGACCGAGATGCTGCCGACATTGGAACTGCTGCAGCATCCACGCTCGGTGGCCTACGCGGCTCTCGGTCTGTCGCGGCCGCGGCCGGACGTGCTGGGCAAGCCGGTGGAGCTGGCCCTGCGCGGCTACGGCGACCGCCTCCTGGACTGGTACGCCGGGCACCGACGGGACGACTGGCGTTGGTTCGCGGAGAACCTCACCTACGACAACGCCCGGCTGCCGCAGGCCCTGATCGCCATCGGCCGGCGGCTGCAGGAGCCGTCGTTTCTCTCCACCGGCGTCGAGGCGCTGGAATGGTACGCGGGCCAGTGCCAGCTGGACAGGGACGCGGTCCAGCTGATCGGTCACCGGGGTCGACGACGGGGCGAGGACAGTCCGGAGGCGGGTGACGAGCAGCCATTGGAAGCCGCGGCGCTGGTGGAGGGGCTGGTCGAGGCGCTGGAGGCCACCGGTGACCGCCGCTACGGGCGGCGAGCGGTGCGAGCCTTCGAATGGTTCCTCGGGCGCAACCGGCTGGGTGTCCCGGTCTACGACTTCGCCACCGGCGGCTGCCACGACGGCCTGGGCAGCGCCGCGGTCAACAACAACGAGGGTGCGGAGTCGACCCTCGCCTTCCTGCAGGCGCTGCTCGCCTTGGACGCTGCCGGACTGCAGGCGTCGCTCCCGCAGTGAGAGTCGGCATGCTCGGGCCGATCGCCTGGCGGACACCGCCGCGCCACTACGGGCCGTGGGAGCAGGTGACCAGCCTGCTGACCGAGGGGCTGGTGGCTCGCGGTGTCGAGGTGACGCTGTTCGCCACACTGGACTCCGAGACCTCGGCGGTGCTGGACGGCGTATGCCCGCACGGTTATGCCGAGGACCCCGAACTCGACGGTCGGGTGTGGGAGGCACTGCACGTCTCCCACGCGCTGGCCCGCTCCGGTGAGGTCGATCTACTGCACAGCCACCTCGACTGGCTGCCGCTCTCCTTCGCCGAGCACTCGCGGGCACCCATCGTTACCACCATCCACGGCTTCTCCGACCCCCGGATCCTGCCGGCCTACCGTTCGGCCAGCTCACGAGCGGCCTACGTCTCGATCTCCGACGCGGACCGGGCTCCCGGGCTGAGCTACGCGGCGACCATCTACCACGGCGTCGACCTCGACGTGCTGCCCTTCTCTCCGACAGGTGGCGACGAGGTGGTGATCTTCGGCCGGATCCACCCGGACAAGGGCACCGCCGAGGCCCTGGACATCGCCGCTGCGGCCGGCCGGCGGGCGGTCATCTGCGGCATCGTGCAGGACGAGCCCTACTTCCGCGAGCAGGTGGCGCCACGCATCGACGGGGATCGGGTGCGCTACCTGGGATCGGTCGGTCCGCGGCGCCGGGCTGAGGTGCTCGGCTCGGCGGCGGTCCTGCTGCATCCCATCGCATTCCCCGAGCCGTTCGGGCTCTCGGTCGTGGAGTCCATGGTCTGCGGCACGCCGGTCGTGGCCTACCCCCTCGGGTCGATGCCGGAGGTCGTCGACCCAGGACTCACCGGGCTCCTGGTGGACGGGTCGGCGGCGGCAGCGGAGGCGGTCGAGCACGCCGCAAGGCTGGACCGCGCCGCCTGCTCGCGTACCGCGCGGGCACGCTTCGGCGCAGCCCGGATGGTGGACGACTACCTTGCCCTCTATGGTCGAATCCTCGGTGATCGCTAGTGACATGCTGTTCGTCCGCCACCCCGGCAATCCGATGCTCGCCCCCATTCGATGGCCGTATCCGGCGAACGCTGTGATGAACGCCGGCGCCACCCTCGTCGACGGGCAGACGGTACTGCTGTGCCGGGTCGAGGACCGGCGCGGGATCAGCCACCTCACCGTGGCCCGCTCCTCCGACGGATTCTCCAACTGGGTGGTCGAGGCCGAGCCACTGATGTGTCCGCACCCGGACCATCCGGAGGAGCAGTGGGGCGTCGAGGACCCGCGAGTGACCCGGATCGATGAGATCGACGGCTGGGCGATCACCTACACCGCGTTCGCCCCGGGTGGGCCGGGCATCTCACTGGCGACCACCGAGGACTTCCGCACCGTCCGCCGCCACGGCCTGGTACGAGTGCCGGAGGACAAGAACGGGGTCGTGCTCCCCCGTCGGGTTGATGGTAAGTGGATCTTGTTTCACCGGCCGACGACGGTCATGGGTGCACGCTCGGACATCTGGCTGTCACGCTCCGCCGACCTGGACAGTTGGAGCTCGCCGGAGCCGGTGCTGGCCACCCGCGAGGGCGGGTGGTGGGACTCCGCCCGGGTCGGCATGGGGCCGCCGCCCCTGGAGACGTCGGAGGGGTGGCTGGTGGTCTACCACGGCGTCCGGCAGACCGTCGCCGGCGCCCTCTACCGGGCCGGGCTGGCGCTCCTCGACCTCGAGCAGCCCGCTCATGTGCTGCGGCGGTCGCCAGAGTGGGTCCTCGGCGCGCAGATGCCCTATGAACTGATGGGCGACGTGCCCAATGTGGTGTTCCCCTGCGGACTGACCAACCCCGACGGGAGCGATGAGCTGCGACTGTACTACGGCGCGGCGGACACCTGCATCGGGCTGGCGACCGGCTCCCTGTCCACCGTGTTGTCCTATCTGCTCTCCTGTCCGCCGGGGTCCGGTGGCTGACGGGTCGAGGACGCTGCGCTTGATCGAGCCGATCGTCGACGTCTTCGGGGGCCGGGCCGCGACAATTGGCTGAGAGTCCGCGAGAGAGTCAGCCCGGCAACGACCACGACCACAGGGGGTGCCGATGCTCGGCGCCACCCGGCGGGAGCTGCTGTCGGTCGCCGCGCTGCTCACTGGACTCGCCCTCATCGGCTGGCAGGTGATCACCGGTGGTGCCCTCGTCCATCTGGACATCACCGTGCGCCACTACCTGTTGGCCGCCCAGGTCACTCCGGTGCGCTGGCTGGGGCTCGCGATCACTTACCTAGGTTTCGCGCCCCTGGCTGTTCCGATCTTCGTGGCCGTCGCCGCGACGATCAGCTGGGCTCGGGGCTCGTCGGAACCGCTGGTCACCGCCGTGCTCGGGGCCCTCGGCCTGGTGCTCACCGTCCTGACTCTCAAGGCCGTTGTCGCCCGGCCCGCGACAGACGGCCGGCCACCATCGGTGCTCAGCGGGGCGTGGCCGTCCGGGCACACGACGACTGCCACCGTGGTCTACCTGCTGTTGGCCGCGATGGTGCGCGACGAGCCGGGGCCCGCACCGCCGTACGCGGCAGCCGTGCTGCGGTGCGTTCCGGTGTTCGTCGGGCTGAGCCTGCTGTATTGCGACTACCACTGGCTCAGCGACGTCATCGCCGGCTACCTGCTCGGCGGCGCCATCGTGATCAGCGCTCAGGTTCTCGCCCGCCGCTTCCCTCCCGACTCACGACTCCCGCTGGCTCGGCGGACGGCGTCACAGAATCGGGCGTAAACCGGGAGGCCCCCGAGTTGCAGGTGGGACCAGCCGAAGAGCGCGAGCAGCCAGGAGGGGCGACAGACCGAGGCCGGAGTATAGGCTCCGGGTGGGCCGTGCCGGCGCCGGGATAGTGTGCCCACCGGGGCATTCTTCCCTTACTAGGGGGAACAGTGCATGCACATCTCGGCCAGGGCTGACTACGCGATGCGGGCGCTCCTCACGCTGGCCGCCAGCTCGTCTCAACGGGTCAAGGGCGAGGAGTTGAGGGCCGCCCAGGGACTGCCACGGAAGTTCCTCGAGCAGATCCTCACCGAACTGCGCCGTGGAGGCATCGTGCACAGCCATCGCGGCGCCGAGGGCGGCTACTCCCTCGCCCGACCGGCTGACCAGATCACCCTGGCGGACGTCATGCGCGCCGTGGACGGACCACTCGCCGAGGTTCGCGGCCTGCGCCCGGAGGACACTACGTACGCCGGCGCCGCCGAACATCTCCAGGAGGTGTGGGTGGCGGTCCGGGCGAGCCTGCGCACCGTGCTGGAGTCGGTGACGCTCGCCGACGTGGTCGCCGGCCGCCTGTCACTGGTGATCGAGCAGCTGAACAGCGACCCGGCCGCCTGGGTGTCGCACGCTCACCACTCCGAGGTCCCCGGCTGACCCTTGAACGGGCCGACGATCGCATCAGTGATCCAGCCCCCGTAGAAGTCACCCGCCTGGGCCCGTACGCGTTCCTCGTTGATCCAACAGCCGTCGGTCCGCCCGGGATAGAGCGACACGGTGCCGGTCAACGCGGCGTAGCCAACGGCCGGCTCCGGGTAGGCCCACGCGGCGGCCGGCGAGCGCCGATCACCGACGACCAGGTCGAAGTACACGGCCCGGCCTTTGAACTCACACCACGACGAGCGGTCGGTGGGCACGAGCACACCGCTCAGGACAGCCTCGCGCGGCACGTAGTAACCCGGAGGGTGGCTGGTCTCCAGCACCCGGAGGGCGCGCACCGTATCGAGGACAACGGCACCGCCGAACTCCACCCTGACCCGGCCAGGAAACGCCTCCACCCGCGGTGGGCGCGGGTAGTCCCACACGGATTCCTGACCGGGACCGACCGGATCGGACCGCCTGGGCCTCAACCCCTGCGAGCCGCCTTCCGGCGGCGCCGGTGGCGAACAAGCACGATCAGCACGGCAACCACGGTGACTCCGCCACCCACCAGGGCCACCCGATCGGCGCGCAGCGGACGCTGGATCTCATACGTCTGCCCGTCAGCACCCACCGTGCTGGTCTGCGTGCTGCTCCTGAGAGCGGTCTGCGCCTCGGCCATGAGCGCCTTCGCCCGCTCCTGCCCGCGGGCAGCGACCCGCTTCGGGCTCACTTTCTCAGCGATCAGGTCAATCGCCTCCGTCAGCTGCGCCCGGGTCACCTCGATCTCGCGCTGAATCGCGTCGGGATCCCTCGCCACCGTCACTCCCGTCTGGACGTCGTCGGAAGGGCCTACCCTCTCAGATCGAGGGGGACCTCGCTGTCACAGGGGCATCACCGGTGGGTCGGGCAGGCCGCACCTAGGGTGGGTTGCAGGCGAGAGTGGCGGAATGGCAGACGCGCCGGACTTAGGATCCGGTGCCTTCGGGCGTGGGGGTTCGACTCCCCCCTCTCGCACCCCCAAGCCTGCTCGTCAGTGCTCATGCTGGTCCTCCGGCGGGGGGTCACCGATCTCGTGCGCCACCGGCTCCGGCACGATGATGCGTGGCTCCTCCGCGTCGGGCAGTCGCAGTCCGCCCACGACGGTGGAGTCCTCGGCGACCATTACCGGAGTCTCCCGGCCGAGGGTCCGGCCGAGGAAGAACGGCGGGGCCACATAGCGATAGATCACCATGAGGATGACGCCGAGCACCAGCCCGCCGATGCCGGTCAGGAACACCCCACCGAGAGCCCAGTGCGGCGAGAAGGGCATCTGCCATGACGTGTTGCCGAAGTCCGGCTTCGCGTAGTCCGTCGATGACTTCACGAAGGCGGCCAGCAGCATGACGCCGCCGAGCAGGGGCAGGACGCCCTTCATCAACAGGTCCCGGCGGCTCCGCAGCAGGACCGAGCGGAAGAACCACACGGAGGCGAAGCCGGTGAGCCCGTAGTAGAACGCGATGAGCAGCCCGATAGAGGCCACCGTGTCGGCGAGCAGGTTGGAGCTCAGCGCCGTCATGGCCAGGTAGAAGGCGATCGACGCGATGCCCATCGCGACGGTGGACCAGGTCGGCGTCAGGTAGCGCGGGTGGATCTTGGCGAACTTTTCCGGGATCGCCCGGTAGGCCGCCATGGACAGCGAGGTCCGGGCCGTCGGCAGGATCGTCGTCTGGGTCGAGGCGGCCGCAGAGGACAGCACCATGAGGATGAGCAGGTGGTTGAGCACCGTGCCGATGCCACCGGACCCGAAGACCGCGTTACCCAGCACGGACAGGACGTCGCCGGAGTTGTCCGGATTGCCCAGCCCGATGCCCTTCTCTCCGGCGCCGGCGTAGGCCTGGGCAGCGACCGTCACGACGGCGTAGGTCGCGAGCAGGAGCACCGTGGACAGCACCGCGGCCCGGCCGGGCGTGGTCGCCGGATCCTTCGTCTCCTCGTTGACCGATACGGCGGTGTCCCAACCCCAATAGATGAAGACGGCGAGCAGGATCGCTGAGCTGAAGGTGCTGAACGACGTGATGTTGAAGGGGTTGAACCACGACAACGACGGGTGCAGGCTCTCCGCGGCCGCGTGATTGCTGTACACCCGGATGAGGGCGACGGCGCTGAACAGCGCCAGCATCAGCACCTCGATGCTGAGCAGGCCGTACTGCATCCGCGCGGAGATCTCGATCCCCCGGTAGCAGATGTAGGTCATCACGACGATCCACAGGACGCCGACGACGGTCACCCAGAACGTGCTCTCCGCCAGGCCGTCGGCGTTGAACAGCAGGAAGCCGTATTGCCCGGCGATCTGCGCCAGGTTGGCCATGACGATGACGTCGGCGACGATGATGCCCCAGCCGCCCATCCAGCCGGTCTTCGGTCCGAACGCCTTCGTTGCCCAGGTGAACGTCGTGCCGCAGTCCGGCACCGCCTTGTTGAGCTCGGAGTAGGCGATGGCGATGAAGAGCATCGGCGGGAACGCGAGCACCATGATCACCGGTGCCTGCAGCCCGACGGCGGCGACGACGAAACCCAGCGTTGCCGCCAGGCTGTAGGCCGGGGCAGTCGAGGCGACACCGATGACGATGCTGGACAGCAGGCCGAGGGCGCCCCCCTTGAGCCCCTTGTTCTCGCCGCCGCTGGCCGGTGGCGCCTCGTCACGTACCGTCGTCATACGTCACCTCCGGGTCGGCCAGACCCGGCGCTCGCGGCACCCGGACCCGGCTTTCGGTCCCCACAGCCAAAACTGCGGGTTGTACGCGGAAATGATCGCAGAAAAGTTCGCAGATGGGCCGAATGACGACACGGATCACCCGAGCGGCGGCGCCCGGGGTGCCCAGGTGCCTCTTGGCTATCGGCGTGCGACGAGCATTGCCCTGAGCAACGGTGCCAGGGTGCGGAAGGCTTGGCCGCGGTGGCTGACCGCATCTTTCTCCGCCGGCGACATCTCCGCCGTCGTCCGTGTCTCGCCGCGCGGTAGGAAGATCGGGTCGTAGCCGAAGCCGCCGCTACCGCGGCGCTCCCGGAGCAGGGTGCCGGTCAGCCGGCCCTCCACCAGCTTCTCCCCTACCCCGGGGACGACGGCCGCCGCGGCGCAGACGAAGGCCGCGCCCCGGCGCCGGCCTGGTACGTCGGAGAGCTGTCCGATCAGCAGATCGAGGTTGGCGGCGTCGTCGCCGTGGCGCCCGGACCACCGGGCGGAGAACACCCCGGGCATGCCCGCGAGAACGTCGACGGTGAGGCCGGAATCGTCGGCCACCGTTGGCCAGCCCGTCCGATCGGCCACAGTACGCGCCTTGAGCAGTGCGTTGTCGGCGAACGTCGCACCGGTCTCGGCGATCTCGGCGATCTGCGGCAACGAATCCAGGCCGATGAGGCCGATCTCCTCCAGCCCCGGCTCGGCCGCCAGGATCCGGCGCAGTTCGGACACCTTGCCCTCGTTGCGGGTAGCGAGCACGACCCTGAGTCGGGACACGCTCACATCACCGGCCGTGGGCCGTCGTGTGGGGCATGGTGCGGCCCGGACAGCGACTCAGCCTGCAGCCGCGTGAGTTCCTGGCAGCCGCGGACCGCGAGGTCGAGCAGTTCATCGAGCAGCGACCGCTCGAAGGGCTGGCCCTCGGCGGTGCCCTGTACCTCGACGAAGTGTCCGTCACCGGTGCAGACCACGTTCATGTCAGTGTCCGCGGCGAGGTCTTCGGCGTAGTCCAGGTCGAGCCGCGCCTCCCCGTCGAGCAGGCCCACGCTGACCGCCGCGACCGACCGGACCAGCGGATCGGCGTTGAGCCGTCGCCGCGAGCGCAGCCAGTCCACCGCGTCGGCCAGCGCGACGTAGGCGCCAGTGATCGCGGCCGTCCGGGTCCCGCCGTCGGCCTGCAGGACGTCGCAGTCGATGACCACGGTGTTCTCACCCAGCGCAGCCAGGTCGACACAGCCGCGCAGACTACGTCCGATCAGGCGGCTGATCTCGTGTGTCCGACCGCCGAGACGACCCTTCACCGACTCCCGGTCGTTGCGGGTGTGCGTCGCCCTGGGGAGCATGGCGTACTCCGCTGTCACCCACCCCCGACCCCGGCCCCGCAGCCACCGCGGCACGCCCTCGGTGGCACTCGCCGCGCAGAGGACCCTGGTGCGTCCGAACTCGACGAGCACGCTGCCTTCGGCATGCTCCAACCAGTCGCGGGTGATCGATACCGATCGCAGCTGATCGAGCTGCCGGCCGTCGGGGCGTGCCATGTGGGTGTGCCTCCCGGTCTTCTAGATGGCGTAGCTGGCGCCGGAGCGGGCCAGTTCAACAGGACCGGAGTAGACCGCGCGAGCCGAGGCCAACCGATGCTGCGGATCACCGTACGGAGCGATGTGGGTGAGCAACAGTCGGTTGACATCCGCTCGCGCCGCGTGCGCCCCAGCCTGGGCACCGGTGAGGTGCAGACCGGGCGGGTGGTTCTCGCCGTCCTTGCTCGTCGCCTCACACAGGAAGGTATCGGAACCGTGGGCCAGCGCCACGATCGCGTCCGAGGCGCCGGTGTCCGCCGAGTAGGTCAGCGTGCGACCCCCGGCCGCCACCCGTAGGGCGTAAGTCTCCACCGGGTGCGCCGTCCGGGCGGGGTTGATGGTGAAGGGGCCGAGCGTCAGCTCGGCTGTGGAGAGCCGGCCGATGTCGTACGCGGCGCGGACGGTCGAGGCGCCGACGTAGCGCAACAGCCGAGCCAACCCCGAGGGGCTGTAGACCGGCAGCGTCGGGGCGGCACCACCGGGTGCGTAGCGCCGGGCGTAGGCGTAGGGCACGAGATCGAGCCAGTGGTCGCCGTGAAGGTGGGAGATCAGCGCCGCATCGATGTCCCGCAGGTCCCCGCCTGGGTGATGCCGCGCCAGGGCACCGACCGCGCCGCTGCCGAGGTCGAGTAGCAGCCGGTAGCCCTGCGCCTCCAGCAGGTAGGAGGAACAGGGCGAGTCCGGCGCGGGGTAGGTGCCCGCGCAGCCGAGCACCGTGAGCTGCATCAGCGACCCGTAGCCCCGGCGACCGGAATCGCCCGTGCCGGGCCAACCGGCCTGACCATCTCGGGGGCGATCTCTGGGCCGAGGAAGCGACGACCGAGGACGCGGAAGGACTCCGGGTCCCCGGTGGCCGAGAAACGATGGCGTGGGGGCGGCAATGCCCGGCTGCGCAGCAGGCCGTCCCGAGCGAGGAGGTGGTGCACGTCCTTGGCCGTCTCTTCCGCGCTGCTCACCAGCGTCACGCCGTCACCGACGACGTAGGAGATCGCGCCGGTGAGCAGGGGGTAATGCGTGCAACCCAGGACGAGGGTGTCGACCTGCGTCTCGATGATCGGAAGGAGGTAGTCCGCTGCGACGGCGAGCAGGTCATCGCTGGAGGTGTCGCCCCGCTCGACGTACTCAACGAACAGCGGGCAGGCGACCGTCGACAGCCGCAGGTGCGGAGCAGCCGCGAAGGCGTCGTCGTAGGCCCGGCTGCCAATGGTGGCCCGGGTGCCGATCACCCCGACCCGGCCGTTGCGGGTGGCCGCAACGGCCCGCCGGACGGCCGGCAGGATCACCTCGACCACCGGGACGGAGTACCGCTCTCGAGCATCACGCAAGCAGGCTGCACTGGCCGAGTTGCACGCGATGACCAGCGCCTTCACCCCGGCGTCGACGATCTCATCGAGCATCTGCAGGGAGAAGGCGCGGACCTCGGCCAGCGGTCGCGGCCCGTACGGCGTACGCGCCGTGTCGCCCACGTAGAGGACAGCCTCGTGGGGCAGTTGGTCGAGCACGGCGCGGGCGACCGTGAGCCCGCCCACGCCCGAGTCGAAGATCCCGATCGGCGCATCCTGCACGCTCGGCAGGTTACCGACTCTGCGCGTCCAGGAGTCCAGATGCGGGCGGGCACGCCCGATCAAGCCCAGAGCTGCCCCTCCAGAGCCGCTTCGGCTTCCTCCAGGGTGCCCGCGAACGCCCCAGTGGACAGATACTTCCAGCCTCCGTCACAGACAATGAAGGCGATGTCTGCCCGCTCGCCGGCGGCGACGGCCTTCTCGGCCGCGGCGAGGGCGGCATGCGCGATGGCGCCGGTGGAGATGCCGGCAAAAATGCCCTCGGTGTCGATCAGCTCCCGGGTTCGGCGTAGGGCGTCCCGGGGGCCGACCGAGAACCGCGCGTCGAGCACAGTCGGGTCGTAGAGTTCCGGCACGAAGCCCTCGTCGATGTTGCGCAGCCCGTACACCAGCTCCCCGTAGCGCGGCTCGGCGGCGATGATCCGCACCCCCGGGACCCGCTCCCGCAGGTACCTGCCGGTGCCCATCAATGTCCCGGTGGTCCCCAACCCGGCGACGAAGTGGGTGATGGTCGGCAGGTCGGTGAGGATCTCCGGCCCGGTGGTCTCATAGTGGGCCAGCGCGTTCGCCGGGTTGCCGTACTGGTAGAGGAAGACGTAGTCGGGGTTGACCGCAGCCATCCGCTTGGCCACCCGGACGGCCTCGTTGGACCCGCCCGCGGCCGGTGAGAAGACGATCTCGGCGCCGTACATCCGCAGGAGTTGGCGACGCTCGACGGAGGTATTCTCCGGCATCACGCAGATGAGCCGGTAACCCCGCAGCCGGGCGACCATGGCCAGGGAGATGCCGGTGTTGCCCGAGGTCGGCTCGAGGATCGTCGCGCCTGGTGCCAGCCGGCCCTCCTTCTCGGCCATGGCGATCATGAAGAAGGCGGCCCGGTCCTTTATCGAACCGGTGGGGTTGCGGTCTTCCAGCTTCGCCCACAGCCGGACCTCGGACGAGGGTGACAGCCGCGGCAGACCGACCAGCGGCGTGTGCCCGAGAGAGTCCAACAGCGAGTCGTAGCGGGTCATCCCCCGGCTACACCGCCGGCGCCCCCGGCCACGGCCGGCAGGATGGTGACCGTGGCACCGTCGGCCACCGGCGTGGACAGCCCGCCGAGAAAGCGGACGTCCTCGTCATCGAGGTAGACGTTGACGAAGCGGCGAAGCTGGTTGGTCCCGCCCTTCTCCTCGACCACGCGTGCGCGCAGGCCGGGATGACGCACGTCCAGGTCCGCGAGCAGCTCATCCAACGTCGCGCCCTCACCCTCGACCGCCTTCTCGCCGCCGGTGTGCGGACGCAGGATGGTCGGGATACGGACTTCGATAGCCATGCGGAAGCTCCAACTCGTCGAGGGCTGTCAGAATGAGCCGTTAGGGCAACGCCGAAACCACCTGTACCTCTTCCTCGGCGACCACACCCTCGGTGATGCGGTAGGAGCGGAACTCCACCTCCTGCGGATCGCGGGTGGAGACCAGGACGTAGTGCGCACCCGGCTCCGCCGCGTACTTGACGTCCGTCCGGGATGGGTAGGCCTCGGTGGCGGTGTGCGAGTGGTAGATGACCACCGGTTCCTCGTCCCGGTCGTCCATTTCCCGCCAGAGCGCGAGTTGCTCCCGGGGGTCGAAGCGATAGAACGTCGGGGAGCGCTCGGCGTTGGCCATCGGCACGAACCGTTGCGGGCGGTCGGACCCGACTGACCCGGCGACGATGCCGCACGCCTCGTCCGGATGGTCCCGGCGAGCGTGGGTGACGATGGCCTCATACGTGTGGCGGTCCAGGGTCAGCACGACTGCTCAGAGTACGCAGAAGTGTCGGTATCGGGCTGTCACCAGCCCGCGAGGGCGAGTACCAGGGACTCCTCCAGACCGCCCAGCCACTCATAGACCGCCAGGTGCGGCAGCCGTGGATCATCCGGCGCCATCCGTTCGACGTCGTCGTAGAGGTCCTCACTGACGTCCAGCCGGGTGCCCAGCATGAGCCGCATGTCGTTGACCGCGGTGAGCCAGGACTGGGCCGTCGAGTCGTCGAGGACGACCTTGCCGGCGTCCCGGCCAAGTCCGGCCACGAGCCCGCGCAGCGCCGCGCGCTTCGCGGAGCGCAGCTCCGGCTCGGTGTAGCGGCGGAAGTCGGCGGCTGACTGGTCATCGCCGGAGTAGCCGTCGGGCAGCAGCCGCGCGAGCACCGGATCCTCCGGCCGGTAGGTCGGGGTGAGGGAGATCCCGACGAGTGCCTCCAGCGGGTCGGTGGGGGCCGGCGGCGCGTCCGCCTCGAGCAACGCCAGCAGTTCCTCGGCGAGGTGGCGCAGCACCAGGACCTCCGCCCGGGAGAGCTTGGCCTCATAACCCAGGCGGGAACGGCGGAAGCGGGAGGCCATCAGTCCTGCTGCAAGGTTGCCCAGAGCCCGTGTGCGTGCAGG
Source organism: Frankiaceae bacterium (assembly GCA_017882785.1). Classification (GTDB taxonomy): domain Bacteria; phylum Actinomycetota; class Actinomycetes; order JADGOV01; family JADGOV01; genus JADGOV01. The sequence goes on along the minus strand of JADGOV010000032.1, from coordinate 8,411 downwards.
CGGGTGACGTCGTGCTCCATCTGCTCCCGACTTCCGCTGGAGACCACCGCGCGACCCTTGTGGTGGACGTCGAGCATGAGTTGGTGCGCCTTCTCCCGGCTGTAGCCGAAGAGCTTCTGGAAGACGAAGGCGACGTAGGACATGAGGTTGATGGGGTCGTTCCACACGATGGTGACCCACGGCTTCTCGATGACGGACTCCTCCGCCACCTCCGGACGTTCCACCTGCTGCGGCAGGACGGTGGCGCGAATGGATGACCGGCGACGGGGCCGCGGCACGCGGCGAGGCCAGACCCCCGGGGCGACCGGCAGCCAAGGCGCGGCCGTCGTCATGGGCACAATGGTGACAGAACGCGGCCAGGATGTAAGCACCCGAACGGGGCGGATTCGCGCTCGCATACTCTCGCCAGCCATGAGCCTGCCGTCCCTCTCGCAACCAAGCACGGCCTCACTGCCGAGTACGGGGCTGCTCACCGATCACTACGAGCTCACCATGTTGCGCGCCGCGCTGGCCAGCGGCGTGGCCGATCGCCCGGTCGCCTTCGAGGTCTTCGCCCGTCGGCTGCCCAGCGGTCGCCGCTATGGGGTGCTCGCCGGAGTGCAGCGCCTCCTGGAGGCCGTCGAGGGCTTCCGCTTCAACGGCGCGGACCTGGACCACCTCCGCGCCGCCGGCGTCATCGACGAGGCCACCTGTGACTACCTGGCCACCTACCGCTTCAGCGGCCACATCGACGGCTACGCGGAGGGTGAGGCGTATTTCGAGTACTCACCAGTGCTCACCGTCTCCGGCGCGTTCGGGGAATGCGTGCTGCTGGAGACGGTCGTGCTCTCGATCCTCAACCACGACTCGGCGGTGGCCGCTGCGGCGGCTCGGATGGTGTGCGCGGCGGGAACGCGGCCGTGCATCGAAATGGGCTCCCGGCGGACACACGAGCTCTCCGCGGTGGCCGCGAGCAGGGCTGCCTACCTCGCCGGTTTCGCGACCACCTCCAACCTGGCCGCCGGGCGACGCTACGGCATCCCGACCACCGGCACCAGCGCGCACGCGTTCACACTCGTGCACGGTGACGAGCGGGCCGCCTTCCAGGCACAGGTCGCCGCACTCGGCGCCGGGACCACGTTGCTGGTGGACACCTACGACGTCGCGGCGGGCATCCGCGCCGCGGTGGAGGTCGCCGGCCCCGCGCTGGGCGCCATCCGGCTGGACTCCGGCGACCTGCGTGAGCAGGTGCGCTTCGCCCGGACCCTGCTCGACGAGCTCGGGGCCAGCGCCACCCGGATCGTCGTGACGAGCGACCTCGACGAGCGCATGATCGCCTCACTCGCCGCCGAGCCCGTGGACGCCTACGGCGTGGGCACCTCGGTGGTCACCGGCAGCGGGGCGCCCACCGCCGGTTTCGTCTACAAGCTCGTCGCCCGCGAGCTCGACGGCACGATGCAGCCGGTTGCGAAGAAATCCGTCGGAAAGATCAGTGTCGGCGGCCGCAAGTGGGCCGTCCGACGGCTGGATGCCGGTGGTCGGGCGATCGCCGAGGTGGTCAACACCGACCCGCCGGGCGCCCCGCCCGGCGGCGGGCCGCCCGGCGAACCCGTCAGTGCCCCCGAACGACCCCTCCTCATCCCACTGATCCGAGCGGGCGAGGTGGTCTGTCGGTGCACGGTCAAAGATGCCCGGGCCCGATGGGCGGCCAGTCGCGAGGAGTTGCCAGACGCGGCCATGCGGCTCTCAGCCGGCGAGGCGGCGGTGCCCACGATCTCGACCGGAGCCCGGTCGTGACCGCCGCCCTACTCGTGGTGGACGTACAGAACGACTTCTGCGAGGGCGGCAGCCTCGCGGTGGCCGGTGGCGCCGGGGTGGCGGCCGGCATCACCCGGATGCTCGCCGACTCCGGCTACGACCACGTCGTGGCCAGTCGGGACATGCACCGCGACCCGGGCGACCACTTCTCCGCCGACCCGGACTTCCTGGACTCCTGGCCACCGCACTGCGTCCTCGGCACGCCGGGCGCGCAGTTGCATCCAGCCCTGGACACCGGGCCCATTGAGGCGGTGTTCGACAAGGGCCTCACCTCCGCGGCGTACAGCGGCTTCGAGGGCAGCGACCCTGACGGGAGGTCGCTCGCGGGCTGGCTGTGGGACCACGGTGTGCACGCCGTGGACGTGGTGGGCCTCGCAATGGACTACTGCGTCCGGGCGACGTCACTCGACGCGGCCAGCGCGGGCTTCGCAACCCGGGTGCTGCTGGACTTCACCGCGGGCGTGGCACCGGCCACGACCCAGCGCGCTGTGACCGACCTGCGCAGGGCAGGCGTGCTGCTGCTCGGGGGATCGTGAGGACGGAGGTCCCGCGGTGACGGGGGCCTTTGCCCTGGTTTATTTCGCGGGGGAGGAGGACCCCCCTCCCGATGTTCGCGCAGCGCAGATACGCTGCAATCCACCAGACACCTGCGAACGGAGCCCTCGATGAGCGTTAACCCCAGCGCGGCGGAGTCGCGCCAGGTCGCTGAAGCCTCCCGAGAGACCACCTGGAACAAGCCCAGTTTCGGTAAGGAACTCTTTCTCGGCCGCTTTCAGCTCGACCTGATCCACCCGCATCCGGTCACGCCACCGGAGGCGGTGGCGAAGGGCCAGGCCTTTGTCGAGAAGTGGGAGCGCTTCCTCCGTGAGGAGGTCGACCCCGAGGAGATCGAGCGCGATGCGCGGATCCCGGACCATGTGATCAAGGGGATCAAGGACGTCGGCGCGCTGGGCATGAAGATCCCGGAGGAGTACGGGGGACTCGGGCTCACCCAGGTCTACTACAACCGCGCGCTGCAGCTTGCCGGGTATGTTCACTCCGCGATCGCCACGCTCCTGTCCGCGCACCAGTCGATCGGCGTGCCCGAGCCGGTGAAGCACTTCGGCACCGAGGAGCAGAAGCGCAGGTTCCTGCCGAGGCTGGCCACCGAGTCGATCAGCGCGTTCTGCCTCACCGAGCCCGACGTCGGCTCGGACCCGGCCCGGATGGGCACCGTCGCGGTGCCGTCCGAGGACGGTTCTGAGTACGTCATCAACGGCACGAAGCTGTGGACGACGAACGGCACCATCGCCGACCTGCTCGTCGTCATGGCTATGGTGCCCAGATCCGAGGGTCACCGTGGCGGCATCACCGCGTTCGTCGTCGAGGCGAACTCCCCGGGCATCGAAGTGACTCACCGCAACCAGTTCATGGGCCTCAAGGGCATCGAGAACGGCGTCACGGTCTTCACCAACGTCCGCGTGCCGACGGAGAACCGGCTAGCCAAGGACGGTCACGGCCTCCGGATCGCCCTCACCACACTCAACACGGGCCGGCTGTCGCTTCCTGCGATCGCGGCGGGCAGTGCGAAGTGGTCGACGAAGATCGCCCGTGAGTGGGGCAGCAGCCGGGTGCAGTGGGGCCTGCCCGTCGGCCGCCACGGCGCGGTGGCGGAGAAGATCGCCTACATCGCCAGCATGGCCTTCGGCCTGGAGGCCGTGGTCGAGATGGCGTCGATCATGGCAGATGAGAAGCGCAACGACATCCGCATCGAGGCCGCACTGGCCAAGCTGTGGTCCTCCGAGCACGCCTGGACGGTCGTCGACGAACTGCTCCAGGTGCGCGGCGGCCGGGGATATGAGACAGCGGCGTCGCTGAAGGCCCGCGGTGAGCGCGGCGTACCGGTCGAGCAGCTCCTCCGCGACATCCGGATCAACCGGGTGTTCGAGGGCTCCAGTGAGATCATGAAGCTGCTCATCGCCCGGGACGCGGTCGACCAGCACCTGTCGGTGGCCGGCGACATCATCGACCCGGAGAAGGGCACCGGCGACAAGGCCAAGGCGTTGGTCAGCGCCGGCAAGTTCTACGGCAAGTGGTTCCCGGCACTCACTGTCGGTGCCGGACAGACGCCCAACGCGTACTCGGATTTCGGCCCGCTTGCCACGCACCTGCGCTACGTCGAGCGGAGTTCCCGCAAGCTGGCCCGCTCGACGTTCTATGCGATGTCCCGCTGGCAGGGCAAGCTGGAGTTCAAGCAGGTCTTCCTCGGTCGCATCGTCGACATCGGAGCTGAGTTGTTCGCCATCTCGGCCACCGTCGTCCGCGCCCGAATGCTGCTGGACAACGGCGCGCCCGAGGGCCAGCAGGCCGTCGAGCTGGCCGACATTTTCAGCAAGGGCGCCCGCCGTCGGGCCGACCACCTGTTCCACGACCTGTGGTTCAACGACGACGAGGACAACAGCAAGTTCGCCAAGGATGTCCTGAAGGGTCGCTACACCTTCATCGAGGACGGCGTCATCGACACCTCTGGCGGCGGCCCGTTCCTCAAGGTCGACCGGGAGAAGGCCGGTCTCCAGTAGGTCCGGACACGGGTGGCTGATCACCACCCCGAGACAGCCGTAGGGCCGCTCCTCCGCCGGGGAGCGGCCCTACGGCTGTTCTGACAGCCCTACCGGCTGCGGCACCGGCTAGGGCACGGCCGGTGGGGTGGCGACCTGTGGAAGGGTCGGCACGGTTGGTGAGGTGCGCGCCGACCGGACTGAGGATGGCGGCGCGGTGGACGCCGGTGCCGACTGCGTCGGTGTCATCCGCTTCGGCGTGTCGGCGGGCGCGGTCCCGGCGGGCGCGCTCCCGGGGCTGCCGCCTGGTGCCGGGTTCGGCGAGGCGTAGCCGGGGGCGGTCGAGGACGGGGACGGCGTCACCTCCCGTGAGCGGTCCGATCTCCGGGTCGGGGTCGGGGCCGCGGACCGCGGGGACCGGCCGGGCTCGATCACCCTGGCGATCGACGTGCCGCTGTCGTCGTTGCGACCCAGCAGGGCGCTGACCGGTCTTCCGGCGGTCAGCTCGAAGGTGGTGATGCCGGCGATCGCGACCGCGAACACTGCGGCCGCTGCCCTGGCGATCCGCCGCCAGGGCAACGACGGAGCGGCCACACCGGACCGATCTGGCCGGCGTAGCAACGGCCCTACATGGGCGAGTCGATCCGCCGTGCGCTGGGCGGCGTGTTGGTACACGGCGGTCGACACCGTCGCGACCACGCTGAACAGCGCGGTCCCGGCCACCGTGCCGGCGACGCCGAAGAACGACGCCACCACCGCCGCCGACGCGGCGGCGAGGCTGCTCGCCAGCACCTGCGGCAAACTGAGACTGAAGCCCGGCTTGTCCTCCTCTAGCTCCACAGTGGGTCCGATCCGGTCGTCCGGACCGACTCCCCTGGTCAATTGCGTGCCGAATGGACGCTTGTCCAACTCCATAGTTTCCTTGCGCTCGACTGTTCGGGCAGAGCTCCCGGCCACCGCATGTGCTGCGGATGGACCCCTCTTAGTCAACGACGCCGTGGTCACGACGATGCGGGTCCGCTCTCGGGCTGCTGCGGTGCGATCTACCGTCCGTCACCGCACTGCCATGGTCGCACCTGCAGTGGGGGGTCCCGCAAATCGCGCAGCCCCGTTGACCAGAGAGCGAGCTCGCTCGGGTGCGCCGGCCGGCGATCTCCTTGCGCCACAGCGGCCGGGAGTGGCTTCGCCGCCCGGCGCCGTACGTTGGGGTAGTCGCAATCGCAAGATCCGACTGCTTGGAATGGTGATCAGCCCTCCGTGGGGTGCAGTCACCCGCCGCGGACGGTGGGTTGGCGACCGGGCACGCGGAACAGGACCACCGCGACGGCCAGGAGCCACGCGCACCAGGCGACGTACCCGACGAAGTTGGTGAGGCTGGCGGCCTCGACGACCGGGACCACCACGCCGGTGGCGATCAGCGCGGCGGCGACGTACCCGATGAAGGCGAGCCAGCGGGGCAGCACCGACCGGCTCAACGCGATCACGACGAGCGCGGTGAACGTCGCGGTGAGCGCGTAGCCGAGGGTCTCGCCGATGGCCTTGCCGAGCACGGTGTGCCAAAGCTCGAAGCGGTCCTCGGCGTCGGCGCGGAGGGCCGGGTCGAGGGCGTCGTCGCTGATGCCCGGGACCAGGGTCACCCAGCGCTGCAGGCCCACGACCTGAACGGTGGCGGCGGCGATGCCGATGCCGGCGATCCAGCGACCGAGGCGTCCGCCGGCGATCCGGCCGAGCCAGACGCCGGCCGGGGCCATCAAGGCCGCGCTGACGGCGAGGACGAGGAACCAGCCCATCACCGCGCCCTGGTGCTGGCGGAAGAGGGCCAGGATGTCGGCGGTCGGCTCCTCGAGGACCTGGGGGTACTCGAAGACCGAGCCGAGCACCGTGAAGCCGGCGATAGCGAGGCCCGAGGCCAGCCCCAGGGCGGCGCCGGCACGACGGGCGGTCGCCCGGTCGGGCGTGTGGACGGTGGTGTGGTCGATGGTGGTCATGGCGTGCTCCTGCGAATGAACGGTGGGGTGGTCAGTTGACGGAAGCGGGCGCGCGGTCTGCGTACCAGGCGAGGGTGGCGGTGAGTGCCTCGTCGAGCGGAGTGGCCCGGTCGCCGAACGCGGCGCGGTACTTGCCGTCGTCGACGACCCACGGGTCGGTGAACTGGTAGAGCGTGTGGACGTACTCCCGCATCTCCGGCTTGACCAGCCCGAGCGCGCGCAGAGTCAGGCGGCCGGCGGCCAGGAGGCGTGCCTTGTGGCCGGCCAGCTCGTAGACCCGCTGGACCACCTGGCGGATGGTGCGGGTCTCGGCCACAGGGAGGTGCCAGACCTGCCCGGTGGTGCCGGGCGCGGTGCCCAGGGTGATCAGGGCGGCGGCCACGTCGGGGGTGTAGGAGTAGCTGTGCGGCTGGGCGGGGTCGCCCATCACCTGGGCGGTCTTGCCGGCCACGGCGGGACCGAAGACCGTCTCACCGAGGGCCGAGCGCATCGCGCCCGGGCCGAAGTAGTCCGACGCGCGGCCGATGACGACCTCGACCTCGCCCGCGGCGTGGGCGGCGAGCAGCTCCTCGGTCATCGCTGCCCGGGTGGCGGACTTCGCCGAGGTCGGATTGGCGGCCATCGTCTCGACCAGCCGCCGGCCTTCGGGCGGGCCGTAGCCGTAGAGGTTGTCCAGGACGACGAGCCGAGCGCCGGCGCTCGCGGCACCCGCGAGCACGCCCCGCTGGAGCGGCGGGAACTCCTCGCTCCAGCGGTCGTAGTTCATCGCGTTGAGGCAGAAGTAGACGACGTCCGCCCCGGCGCAGACGCGAGCGGTGAAGGCGGGGTCGGCGGCGTCGCCTCCGACAACGGACGCACCCGGGAAGGTGCCGCGACCGTCGCGGTTCACGGCGACGACATCGTGGCCTGCAGCGATCAGCTGCTCGACGAGGGGGTGGCCGACCTGGCCGGTACCGAAGACGACATGGCTCATCAGAAGCTCTTCTCGGTGACGAAACGGGTGTGGAGGAGGACGGGCAAGACGGCGGTGAGCAAGGTGACGGTGACCGCGCCGGCGGCACCGAAGACGGTGAACTGCTCCTCGACCTGTACGCCGACCGCCGTGGTCACCGCCCAGCCGATCGACCAGGCCGCGGCGAGGTACGCCGGCCAAAGGAACGCGATCGGCCCGGTCCGGCGTACGAGCGCAAGGGACTGCGCGACGCCGACGGCCAGGCCGGAGATCGCGCCCTGGAGGACCAGGTCCCCGAGGCCGGTCCGGAAGTCGACCACCGACGCGCCGACGGCGAGGCCGGTGGCCAGCCCAGCGGCCGTCGTGAGGACCCAGGTGAGGAGGTCGCGGCGGTCGAACCTCATGGCGAGGGCCTGGGCGGTACCGAGGACGGTGCCGGTGAGCAGCCCGCCGGTGATCGCGGCGAGCGTGGTGTCGACGGGGCCGTTAAGGACCATCGCGGTGAGGCCGCCGAGGGGGAACCCGACAAAGGACACCATCCAGCGGGCGACGGTGCGTGCCCTCGACGGTCGGGCGGTGCTCGGCGGTGCGGTGCTGAGCTGGGACATGGACTTCTCCTTCTGGTCAGTGCCGGGGCACAGGCTGGCCGGCGAGCCACGCCGCCAGCAGGTGGTCGGGGTGGTCCGCGAGGTGGTCGCGGACCAGGACGTCGAGCAGGTAGATGTTGCCCTCCAGGTGGGCCTCGGCGAGGACCACGAGCTGGCGCTCGCGGACGCCGGTGGCCAGCTCGACCGCGCGGGCGAGGTGGCCGGCGTCGCGGGCGAGCATCGCCGCGGCGACGAGGACGGACGCCGAGTCCGTCGTCGGGGCTAGGGCGAGGACCTCGGCCGCGGCACGAGGGTCACCGCCGACGAGGCGGTGGAGGAGGACGGTCTGATCGGTGGGCACAGGACGACAGTGGACGTGGGCGCTGACGGCGCGCTGACGGCCAGCTGACAGGGGCCGGTGACGAGGCCGGTGACGGCCCCACGGAACGGCCCTAGGCTCGGACGGTGCTGACAGTGTCCGTGCTCGGGAGAGTCGAGGTCCGTCGAGACGGCGTACGGCTTGACCTGCCCGCGGGCAAGACCTCCGAGC
>JADGOV010000192.1 GCA_017882785.1 Frankiaceae bacterium | reverse complement strand
ATGGAGCAGGAACCCATCGTCACCATCGAGGCCATCCCGAACCCTCCGCCGTGTTACCGAGAGAACCTCCGTGTCCTCTCTGGCGGAGTCGAGATAGGGGTAGTCGGGGTCCCGGGAGTAAACGCGCCAAGAATGGCGCCACAGCGTCCAGTTTGCTGAACGCCGTTGGCCGCTGTCAGACGACTCCCAAGTGGTGACCACGTAGGTCAGCGAGGCCGGAACGGGTTGTCGGTGTATCGAGCCCGCTGGTTGGTTTCGCCGCGCCAGTACTTCTCGTCTTGCCAGGCGTCCCAGGCCCGCTCCAGACTGGCCTGCTGCTGACCGTCAACGTTGAGCATGGAACGATCAAAGGGAGGGCGCGACGTCTGCCCGCGGTTCGGCATCGGACCCCTCGCAGCGCAACGGCACCGAGTGGAGGCGGACGTGAGCGACAACACGATGATCCTGGTCGTCGCCGGCTACCAGGACCCCGAGGCCGCGCAGCGCGACTTCGACGGTGTGGTGGCCAGGGTCGAGGACAAGACGATCCGCTCCGAAGGCATGATCCTCATCGCCAAAGACTCGGACGGACAGGTCACCGTCCACGACACCGGGGACCACCTCGGCCGCAAGGGGGCCGGCTGGGGTGGCGGCGTCGGCGTCCTGGTGGGCCTGTTCGCGCCGCCGCTGCTCGCGTCCGTCGCCGTCGGCGCGGCCGCCGGCGGCGTGGTCGGGAAGTTCCTGGGGCACCGGGTCCGGACCGGCATTGAGGACAAGGTGTCCGACGCCCTGACGGCCGGCACCGCCCTTGTCATCGGGGTGTACCCGGCCGAGGACCGGCTGGTCGTGGAGCAGGGGCTGTCCGGGTCGCCGATGAAGTCGGTGGTGGAGTCCGACGAGGGCGGGCTGGGCGAGCTGAAGGGCGCCCTCGCCGAGGCGATGGGCAAGTTCAACCCCGACCGTAGGGTGCTGCCGATCCCGGACCGCAGCTTCGGCGGCACGGTGGGCCGCACCCTGAAGGACTCGGTGGCTGACTGGACGATCGTGCCAGGCCCGAAAGCGCCCGAGGGCGCGCCGAACGTGCTCGTCGTGCTGATCGACGACGCCGGCTTCGGCGCGCCCGACACCTTCGGGGGACCGATCAGCACGCCGACCTTCACACGCGTGCAGGGGATGGGGCTCACCTACAACCGGTTCCACGTGACCGCGGTGTGCTCACCTACCCGGGCGGCGCTGCTCACCGGGCGCAACCAGCACCGGGTCGGCTTCGGGTCGATCGCGGAGTACCCCGGCCCGTTCCCCGGCTACACCGCAGCGAAGCCGCGCAGCTGCGCGGGTCTGCCGCGCATCCTGTCGGAGAACGGCTACGTCACCGGCGGGTTCGGCAAGTGGCACCTGACCCCGGACAACGTGCAGGGTGCGGCCGGGCCGTTCGACCATTGGCCCAAGGGGTGGGGGTTCGACCATTGGTGGGGCTTCCTGTCCGGCGCGGCCGGGCAGTACGACCCGATCATCACGCTGGACGACTCGACACTGGGCGTGCCCGAGGGCAAGGACGGCGCGCAGTACTACTTCCCGGACGACATCACCGACAAGGCCGTGGAGTGGCTGAACGCCGTGCGGGCGCAGGACGCGACGAAGCCGTGGATGATGTACTACTCGACCGGCTGCAGCCATGCCCCGCACCATGTGGCTAAGGAGTGGGCGGACCGCTACCAGGGCAGGTTCGACGACGGCTGGGACAAGCTCCGCGAACGGACGCTGGAGCGGCAGAAGGCCCTGGGGATCGTCCCGCCGGACACCGAGCTCACCCCGCGGCCTGACCTCTTTCCCGCGTGGGATTCGCTCAACGAAACCCAGAAGAGGCTCTACGCGCGGCAGATGGAGGTCTTCTGCGGATACTCGGAGAACGCCGACTGGAACGTCGGTCGACTGTTGGACGCCGTCGAGGAGTTGGGTGACCTCGACAACACCCTCATCTTCTACATCTGGGGGGACAACGGCTCCAGCATGGAGGGGACGACGACCGGCTCGTTCAACGAGCTGACGTTCCTCAACGGCCTCGTGCTCGACGCCGAGCAGCAGACGGAACTGATCAACCAGTACGGCGGCATCGACGCCCTTGGCGGCATCCACTCCGCACCGCACTTCGCGGCGGCATGGGCGCACGCGACGAACGCGCCGTTCCAGTGGGGCAAGCAGACGGCAAGCCACCTCGGCGGTACGCGCGACCCGATGGTTGTCGCGTGGCCCGCTCGCTGCCGGCCCAGCAGTGACCTGCGCACGCAGTTCACGCACGTGATCGACATCGCCCCGACCGTCCTCGAGGCGGCCGGCATCCCCGAGCCGACAACGGTGGACGGGATCGCCCAGGAGCCGATGGATGGCACCAGCTTCGGCTACACCCTCGACGCCGCCGACGCCGCCGAGCGCCATACGGCGCAGTACTTCGAGATGTTCGGCAGCCGGGCAATGTACCAGGACGGCTGGTGGGCTGCCTCACGCCCCGATCGCATCCCGTGGGACGTCTCCCCGCAGACGCTGGCCCAGTTCGGGCCCGACGCGGACTGGGACCCCGACCGGGACGTCGGCTGGGAGCTGTACTACCTCCCCGAGGACTTCTCGCAGGCGAAGAACGTCGCTACCGCCCATCCGGACAAGGTGCAGGAGCTGCAGGAACTCTGGTGGCGGGAGGCCGAACGCCACCGCGTCCTACCCCTCATGGGCGGCATGTCGGTCATCTACGGGATCCTGCCGCCGCTGCCGACGGTGAGCCGGTTCACCTTCGCCGGTGACGTGCAGAACGTGCAACGGGGGATGATCCCGCGGATCTACGGGCGCTCGTACGCGATCGAGGCGGACCTGGCGGTCCCCGAAGGCGGCGCGGAGGGCGTGATCGTCGCCAACGCAGACTTCATCGGTGGGTTCGGTCTGTGGGTGGATGAGAAAGGGGTCCTCCACCACACGTACTCCTACCTCGGCGTGGACACCTACCGGCAGTCCGCGAGCATCACGTTGCCCACCGGCGACGTGACCGTGCAGATGCTGTTCGAGGCCACGGAGAACAAGCCGGGAACCGGCGGGCACATCTCGCTGTTCATCAACGACCAGAAGGTCGGCGAGGGGGACATGCCGCACACGGTCCCGATCGCCTTCACCAGCTACTCCGGCATGGACATCGGCCGTGACAACGGGCTGGTCGTGGACCTCGCATACGAGGACAGGGCCCCCTACGCCTTCACCGGCACCGTGAAGAAGGTGGTCTTCGACCTCAAGCCGGCGACCCACGAGGAGGAGAAGGCGCTGCACGCCCACACCGCGGTGGAGAACCTGGCCTACGGCGCCGCGGGCTGAGACGACGA
>JADGOV010000091.1 GCA_017882785.1 Frankiaceae bacterium | reverse complement strand
GGTTTATTCTGCATAAATCCCTAGTAAGTAGACCTGCAGGTATACAGATGACGATGGTGGTTGTGAGGGTGCCTCAAAACCCTGTGAGGCCACCACGACGAAGACGAGAGAGCTGACGACGACAGCCGCCATAGAACCTGCTCCGGCTAGGGTGGAGGTGGCCCCTGCTCGGTCAGGTCGCACCACTGGCAGAGCACCTTGCCACCGAAGTAGACCAAGGGGCGCATGCAGTCAGGGCAGGTGCAGTCCTGGCATCGCCCGACGTCGTCGTCGCCGTAGTCGACGGTCATCGGCGCCACCCCGAAAGGTCGCATAGTCGGCACATCAGTGCTCCCCGCACCGGCACCATGATCCATCCGCAGGAGGGGCACGTGCGGTCGTCGTCCGCCGGGCGCTCTTCGGTGACGGCGCTCATGGCCTGCTCTCGCTCAGCCACCTAGGCGGTCGTAGCTCGGACTGTCACCGTGCCGCTGCCAGAGGTCCTTGCCCTCGCACTCTCCTCCGGACACTCGGCCTCGCCGTCGGAGTCCTCGACGTACACCAGCGGACCGTCACATCCGGGGCAGGAATCGGGGGCGACCAGAGTCGTCGCAATAACCCCGGGAGAGGGGCGAAGTCTGAGCGTGCCTGCGGGTGATGCGGGTGTGCTCCTGAGGGCTGCGCACCGTTGCACAGGACCCCCGTGCTGCAGCAGCACCCTCCTGTGTAGCTGTCGTCGCTCTGCACACGACACCCGCAACCCCCGCAACACCCGCAAACAATCATGGGGGAGAGATCAGCCAGCGCATGATCTTCCTGTGGGTGTCACCCTCACGCTTCTCCACCGTCCACCCCAGGGCACGGAGGGAGGGTGCTACGCGCTGCACCTTGCTCGTCACCCCCCGGGGCGTAATCGTCGCCCACTCCCCCACCGGATCTGCAGGACGGAGGAGGTCCAGCAGCTCCGCAGCGGAGAAGGTGACGGGTGAGGTCACCCGCTCAGTGATGGCCCGGCAACGATGTCGGAGTCCACCGCCAGCTGATCCACGGACTTGATCATCTCCATGTACCTGCGGTAGCCCCGGGTCCTCAGCACCCCATCCACCGCGATAAGCACCCTGGCGAAGTCGGCCATGCGCGGAAGATCACGGTGGCGGATCAGGGGAAGCCGCACAAGCACAGCCACCACCGTGTCCAGCAGCCCGCCCAGGATGGCCGGGTGGAGTCGCCTCCACTCTGCGTCGAGTAGCCCCTCATCGATCCGCTGGCTGTCGGGAATCCGGTCCAGGTCGATTCGTAGCATCCGGTCGGCCAGGTCGCCAGCGATGTGCCCCACGTCGATGGAGGTGATCGCGATCACTCGTCTGAACGCCAGCACGCTCACGTCGGAGTCTGTGCGCAGCTTTCGCCGGTAGAATCCCGTTCCCGTGACCGCCTGGCAGAGCGAGTCGGAGAGCCACGGCGGGATCTCGCTGATGTTGTCCAGGCCGATCGTCCATGACCCAGCGGCACCGATGATCCAGTCCTTCAGCCCGCGAGGTGCTGTCCGTGTCTGGCTGGCGGACGGGTCGATGAGAGCGGTGACCACCTCCAGGCTGGAGGTCTTCGCCGCACCCTGCGTGCCCTGGAGGAAGAGGACCGGGTGGGGCATGTCGGGGATGAGCGCGGACACCAGCCACGCCACCATGAGAGGCCAGTCCTTGTCGCCGATGGTCAGGAACGACCGCAGCTGATTGAGGTTGCTCCCTGCTACCGGTGTCGGCAACGGCATCGTTGCCTCAGTACGCCTGAGGAGCACAGGTGAGGGACCCACATGCCAGCCCTGAAAATCGATGGTCACCGCCTCCCCCACCTCGTTCCCCAGGTCGAGGATCAGACGCCCGTCCGCCTGGTTCCTGCCCGCCCGCAACGCTGGGGTCACTGGAGGGCACTGGTGGCATTCCCCCTCGATGATCATCAGTGCGCTCGACAGGTCGGTGGACTTGGGGACCATCTGCTCTTTCTGCCAGTAGGCCAGGGCAACTTCGCTCCTGAAGGACGGGCGTCCCCCGTGGAGGAGACGGACGATGTTCGGTCCCCCCTTGGGAACGCCGTAGGGGTCACCGGTGTCCGTCACCCCGAGGTCGTATCGATCATGAATGAACTCGATCAGCTCCTCCGCTCCCCCACCCAGTCCCAGGAGGTCACGAAGGCTGTTGCTCATGGGGGTGGGGTCGGTTACCCGGGCCTCACCTTCCAGCACCAGCATCGCCTCCGCCAGCTGCCCTGCGGAGGGGGGACCTGGCCGTGCTCTCCGGCGTAGACCGTAGCCAAATCCGGCCGGATGTCAGCGAGGGGACGCTTCATGTCGTGGTTGGACTTGGGCATGGCGTAGACGTGGATCTCACCGCCCCGATCCACAGGTGCAGTGCAGCCGAGGTCGAAGAGATCATGGGCGATCTCCACCAGCTCGGTGGACACCTTCTTGGGCACGGAGTTGCGTACGGGCTCGACTGGCTGCTCTGGCTCTGACTGATCATTAGGGTGGAGGCCCTCGTCGTCGCTCATGACGTATCCCGAGCACGCGGTGTGGACCGTGTGGTGGGGATGTGCGGTGCCAGCTCGGCAGGGTCGATGCGGATGAGCCTGGGGCCGAAGCGGTAGCCGGTGAGGTAGCCGTCGGCCACCCAGCGGCGGATCGTCCTGGGATGGACCCGGGCAATCTCCGCAGCTTCGATCAAGGTGAGCAGCCCCGGTGGGATGGCGGTCGGGATCTTCGTCGGTCTGGACATGGACGGAGGGCTCCTTCGAACGCAGCAAATTTCGAACGCAACAAACCCCGAGCACGACAGACCTGTCTTGAGATCATGTCGTCGCTCGGGGCCTTCGCGGTGTTGCCCGTTCGTCCGTGGTGCCGGGGCGTTGCCCTTGACCGCACTGGACTAGCTGTCGGTGTTCAGTTGTCTCGTTGAGGCTATGACACGCACCGCATTTACGTCCAGCGGGGGGGCACCCTGTGCCACGTAGGGGCACGACTAGGGGCACGACGTTAGTGATCATGCCTCTGACCTGCGATTATGTCAGTGGGCGATACTGGGATCGAACCAGTGACCTCCTCGGTGTGAACGAGGCGCTCTCCCGCTGAGCTAATCGCCCGCCCAGCAGCCTGTGGAGCGGTCCGTCCACCCTGGGCTGCAGCGTCGCTACTCTACACGCGCGGACCGATTCGCCCGGCGTCGCCGGGCCGCCGCGACGACCCGCTCGTAGTAGCCACGGACCGCCGTCAGCAGGCGCTGCGCCCAGGCGAATTCCGCCGCCAGGATGCCGAGTCCGAGAAAGATAATCAACCATCCCGGCCCGGGTATGACGAGGAGCACGACGCCGACAGCGATCACGACCAGGCCGCTGGCCAGCACGACGAGGCGCCAGGCCGGTTCGGCGACCCGGCGACCTCGCAGCCTGCTCCGCCAGCCGCCGTACCCCTGGCGTGCCCCGGCCAGCGCGTCTCGCCAGCTCATGTGAACGCACCGGCCAGAAGTATGGGCGTCGTGGGCTTGGTCGGCAGGGTGAGGCCGGGCTCCCGGGTGACAGCCAACAGCCGGCCGGCGGCCTGCGGCAGAGGCAGCGGGCTGGTGAGTCGGACGACGTGTGGCCCCGGGCCGGGCACGGCGAATCGTCCTACCCCCCGCACACTGCCGCCTGGCCCGCCCTCCCACAGCACGTAGCTGGCATGTCGATCGCTCGCTTTGAGGTCACGGACAACGAGTCCGACCTGGTTGCCGCCGGTGACCAACGCGACCCCGGAGGCGCCGCTCGTGCCGCGGAGGGGCACCACGGAACAGGTCTTCTGCTCCGAGCAGGTCAGCACCGCGGCGAGTTGCTTCCCGGCCGCCAGCTTCTGGTTGCGCACGTCGAGGTAGCGGGCGCCCAGGACGATCCCGCCGAGCACGACGAGGCCGACCACGACGGCTGCCACGGCCAGGGCCGCGGCCCGCAGCCGCGCCGAGCCCCGCCGGGTCCCGCCGGGGATCATCTTCGGGATCGCCGTCAGGTCCACCTCGGTCGGTTGGGCCGGCTGGGCCGGCTGGGCCGGGACGCCGTTCCCCGGCAGGGCGGGCCGGTCGGAGGCGGCCACGGCGGAGGCGATACCTCGCCACAGTGTGTCCGGGAGCGGTACCGGGTCGGCGGCTAAGGCCATCTCGGCCGCGACCTCGGTCATCTCCGTCACCGACTGGCCGCAGACCGCACAGGTCGGCAGGTGGGTGGCGAATGCCGCCGCGTCCTCGGGCTCCAGGGCGTCCAGCGCGTGGCCGACCGCGAGCTGCTCCCACTGCTCGTCGTGGGCGGCGTCGCGGCCGATGTCGCGGGGGGCATCCGGGCTCATGACCGCGCCTCGCTCGGTGCGGATTCGCCGGGCCCGATCTCGGACAGTACGTCCCGAAGGCGGCGCATGCCGAGCAGCATCCGGGTCTTGACCGTGCCCAGCGGTAGCCCGGTCAGCCCCGCGATCTCACGCTGGGTATACCCCCCGAAGTAGGCCAGGGCGAGAGCCTCGCGCTGCGGCGCGGGAAGGCCCTGCAGAGCTGCCCGGACCCGCTCGCGACGCACCCCGGACCAGGCCTCGTCGGGTACGGTCGGGCCGGTTGCCTGAGTGAAGTGCAGCACGTCGACCGACGTGCGGCGCCTGCGCAGGTTCTCCTCCCGACGGACCGCGTCGACGGCCTTGTGATGTGTCATGGCCAGCAGCCAGCTCGCGAAGGACCCGCGCTCCGGATCGAACCGATCCGGGTGCCCCCACAACGTGAGGAACACCTCCTGCACGACATCCTGTGCGAGCACCTCGTCATTGAGGATACGTCGGGCCAGTGCGTAGCACGGCCTGCCGTAACGGTCGTAGAGCGCCTCCAGGGCGGCTCCGTCGCGTCGCCCGATGCCGGCGACCAGGGCTGCGTCCTCGACCGCGCGACCGGAATCGGTCGCTGGTCTCCGATCCGCCACTGCGCCTGCCCTCACCTTGGTCGTTCGTCCCCGCGGCGGGCCCGGATGGGTTCTCCCGCGTGCGAGTTTGGGTCCGACCGTAGTCGACTCCAACGGAGTAACCCAGCACACCCGAAGGGCGGATAGCGCCAGGCCGGGGCTCATGGGACGGTACTTGTGACCCCTTCCCCTCGAGCGCACCACCCGCCTACCGCAATCACCCGCCCACCGCGTTTAGATCTCCGGTCCCAGCGGGGAGCCCACAGGCACGAAAGACTTCCCGGCACGCCCAGCACCGCCCAGGAAAGGCGCCGCGCAGATGAGCACCCAACCGTTCACCGTCACCACCGAGATGGAACTGCGGCTGGTTGTGCCCGGAAACGCGAGTTTGCCGGTGCAGGCCGATGTCCGCTATGACGTGGCGGACCCCTACGCGGTCCACGTCGCCTTCCATACCGGGGGCGCTGAGATGGTCGAGTGGACCTTCGCCCGGCAACTGCTCACCGACGGGGTCACCCGGCCGGTGGGCGAAGGCGACGTCCAGGTCTGGCCGGCGCAGAACGGCTCGCGGCCGTGTGTGGACCTCTCCCTCTCCTCCCCGTCGGGACGGGCACTGTTCGAGGTACCGCTGGCGGAGCTCGTGGAGTTCCTCTCCCGAACCTACAACGCCGTGCCGACCGGCAGTGAGAGTGACTACGTCGATGTCGACGCCGAGCTGGCGCTGCTGCTCTGGTCCGGCGAGGGATCCTGAGCCGGCCGCGACCCGCTGACAACCACCCCACCGATCACCACGTCGCGGACCGCCGCCGCCCCCAGATGAGCGACGAGATCCACTTCGTGCTCCGCGGCGAGCACTGCCGCATCCGCCACGGCTCCCACACCGAGGTGTCCCAGGTCCGCCCGGCGTAGTGCGCGCGCGCCATGCAGGGTGGCGCCGCGCAGTGCCTCCTCAACCGACATGCCGAGGGCCAGGCAGGCCAACTGCACGACATAGGGCATGGACTCCGTCCACGACGTGCCGGGGTTGCAGTCGGTGGCAAGCGCGATCGTGGCGCCGGCCGCCTGCAGCGTCCTCGCCTGGTGCCAGTCCTGGGTCCGCATGGTCAGCGTCGCGGTCGGCACCAGCACGGCGACCGTACCGGAGCGGGCCAGCGCCGCCGCACCCTCCTCGTCGATGCGGTCGAGGTGGTCCGCGCTGGCACAGCCCAGCTCGGCGGCAAGCGGCACCGCGCCGAGGCGCTCGATCTGGTCAGCGTGCAGCCGTCCACCGAGACCCTGTGCGGCGGCGGCGGTGAGGATCTGGCGAGCCTCCGCCACGGTGAACGCGCCGCGGTCGCAGAACACGTCACACCAGCGGGCGCCCAGCGCCCGGGCGGCCGGCAGCGTGGAGATCACCTCGGCGACGTACCCTGCGCGGTCGCGACCGGGCGGCACGGCGTGCGCCCCGAGATAGGTGGCCTCCACCCGCTGCGGGACGTCGGCGGCGACCGCGTTGATCGCGTCGAGCAGGCGCAGCTCAGCCTCGACGGTGAGTCCGTAACCGGTCTTGATCTCCAGCGTGGTGGTGCCGGTGGCGAGCGCTGCTGCCGCCCGCTCCCGGGTCAGCTCGATCAGCTCCTCGGTGCTGGCCTGCCGAGTCGCGGCCACCGTCGTCGCGATACCGCCGCCGTCGTACGGGACTCCGGTCAGCCGCGCCTCGAACTCGGTCCGCCGGCTGCCCGCCCAGACCAGGTGGGTGTGCGCGTCGACGAAGCCCGGGATCACCGCTGCCCCGCCGGCGTCGACAGAGGGCATCTCCCCGACCGCGGCCGGCAGCTCCCGCTCCAGGCCGATCCAGGCCACCCGCCCGGCCCGGGCCACCAACGCGGCATCCGCGATCGGCGGGCCGGTCATCGGCACCAACCGCCCGATCCGCCGGATCAGCAGATCCCCGCACGGCACCGTCACCAGCGGGCTACTGCTGCCAGGCCGGTGCGTGCGTCCCGGGATCCAGCGGCATCCGCACACCGACGGTCCGGGCCGTGTCCAGGGCGATGTCATACCCGGCGTCCGCATGTCGGATCACGCCGGTCGCTGGATCGTTGGTCAGGACCCGCTCCACGCGGTCCCGGCTGGCGGGCGTGCCCTCGGCGACGACGACCAGGCCGGCGTGGATCGACTTGCCGATGCCCACGCCGCCGCCGTGGTGCACCGACACCCAGGAGGCGCCGGAGGCGGTGCTGAGCAGCGCGTTGAGAACCGGCCAGTCGGCGATAGCGTCAGAGCCGTCACGCATGCCCTCGGTCTCCCGTTCGGGGGAGGCCACCGAGCCGGCGTCGAGATGGTCCCGGCCGATGGCCACCGGCGCGCTGAGCACCCCGCGGGCGACGAGGTCGTCGAAGGCGGTGCCGGCGACGTGGCGCTCGCCGTACCCCAGCCAGCAGATGCGCGCCGGCAATCCCTGCCCGCTCACGTTCTCCGCGGCGAAGCGCAGCCAGCGTTGCAGCGCGTCGTCGTCGGGGAAGGCTTCCGCGACGGCGCGGTCGGTGGCCGCCAGGTCGGCCGGGTCGCCGGAGAGGCAGGCCCACCGGAAGGGGCCGGCCCCCCGGGCGAACAGCGGCCGGATGTAGGCGAGCACGAAGCCGGGATAGTCGAAGGCGTCGGCCACGCCGGCATCCTTCGCCTGACCCCGCAGGCCGTTGCCGTAGTCGAAGACCACCGCCCCCGCGCTTCGGAAGTCCAGCATCGCCCGGCAGTGCGCGGCCATCGCGGCCTGCGCCCGCTCCACGTACTCCGAGGGGTTGCGCTGGCGCAGCTCCAGTGCCTGGGCGTAGCTCATCCCGTTCGGTACGTAGCCGCCGAGAGCGTCGTGCGCGGAGGTCTGATCGGTGACCACGTCCGCCACCCAGCCGCGGCGGACGAGCTCGGGATGGGTGTCGGCGGCGTTGGCCACCACGGCCACCGAGAGCGCTCGACGCTCCCGCCGGGCCCGCTCGACCCGGTCCAGGCCGTCGTCGAGGGAGTCGGCGATCTCATCGAGGTACCCGTGTTCGAGGCGCCGCTGAGCCCGCCACGGGTCGACCTCGACGCACAGCGCGACGCCGCCGTTGCCGGTCACCGCGAGCGGCTGTGCGCCGCCCATCCCGCCGAGGCCGGCGGTCAGCACCACCCGGCCGGCCAGCGAGCCGCCGAAGTGCCGGTTGGCCACCTCGGTGAAGGTCGCGTACGTGCCTTGCAGGATGCCCTGCGTCCCGATGTAGATCCAGGAACCGGCGGTCATCTGGCCGTACATGATCAGCCCGGCTTCCTCCAGGTCCCGGAAATACTCCGGCGTCGCCCATCGCGGAACGAGCAGCGAGTTGGCGATCAGCACCCGCGGCGCCGCCTCGGTGGTCCGCAGCACACCGACCGGCTTGCCGGACTGGACGAGCAGCGTGTCGTCGGGCGCCATCGTCTGCAGGGTCGCAACGATCGCGTCGAAGCTGCGCCAGTCCCGAGCGGCCCGCCCGGAGCCGCCGTAGACGACGAGGTCATCGGGGCGCTCGGCCACCTCGGGGTCGAGGTTGTTCTGCAACATCCGCAGCGCCCCTTCGGCCCCCCAGCTCCGCGCGCTGCGCTCGGGCCCGCGTGGCGCCCGGACGACTCGTGCTCCCAGCATGGCGGCTCCTACCGGTCCATTCCTACGGGTCCATGTTGTCGGCGGCTCGTTCGGCGAAGACCACCATGGTCCGCTCGGTCAGCGGACCGGGCACCGCGGGCAGCGTACGACCGTCGACCCGCCGGATCGGCTGGATGTCGCGGGTGGAGGAGGTGAGGAAGGCCTCGGTGGCCTCGAAGAGCGCGAGCTCCGGCAGGTCCTGCTCACCCGCCTCGGGCAGCCACTGCAGGACGAGGTCACGGGTGATGCCCGCGAGGCAGCCGGACGCGAGCGGTGGGGTGACCAACCGGCCACCGACGCCCAGGAAGATGTTGCTCCCGGTACCCTCGCACAGCCGGCCGCGGGTGTTGGCGAAGATGGCCTCGCCCGCGTCCCGCTCGTGGGCGTAGGTCAACGCGACCACGTTCTCGGCGTAGGAGGTGGTCTTGAGCCCGACCGTGGCGCTGCGCTCGTTGCGTGTCCAGGGGACGGTGACCACGTCCGCGTAGGCCGGCCAGCCGGCCTGCGGGGCCATGGCCAGCACGAGGCTGGGCGCGCCCTGGCCGCGGTCGGACCCCAGCGGCGCGGGGCCGCCGGTCACCGTGATCCGCAGCCTGGCCTCCCGGAGCTCGGCGTTGGCCGCCAGGATCTCACCCACCGCGAGTTGCAGCAGGACGTCATCCGGCAGCGGCAACCCCAGCCCGACAGCGGAGCGGGTCAGCCGGTCCAGGTGCCGGGTGAGCGAGAACGCCCGGCCGTCGGTGACCTTCACCGTCTCGAAGACGCCGTCACCGACGGTGAAGGCGTGGTCGAAGGCGGAAACCCGCGCTTCGGCGGCCTCGACGATGCGGCCGTTGACCCAGGCCTTCACCGCAGGCCCCCGGTGACTCCGGCCGCCGCGGCGACGAGCTCGGCCAGCATGGCGTCCAGCGCGGCGATCTGCGGCGCCACCTCCCGGTCAATGTCCATGCGCGGCACGCTACGACGGATGACCCCGTGCACGGCAGAGGTGGCCGGCCCCGGTACGGCGATCTCGGAACGCAGATCGAGCGTCGCCGCGCCGCAGAGCAGCTCCACGGCAAGCACGGCACGCACGTTGGCCACCACCTCTGACAGCTTGCGGACACCGCCCCACCCCATGGAGACGTGGTCCTCCTGATTGCCCGACGTCGGGATGGTGTCCACACTCGCCGGGTGGGCCAGCACCTTGTTCTCCGCGACCAGGGCCGCCGCGGTGTACTGCGCCAGCATGTACCCGGAGTTCGTGCCGGCGTCCGGCGCGAGGAACGGCGGCAGTCCGCGGGAGAGCGCCGGGTCCAGCATCCGGTCGATCCGCCGCTCGCTGATGCTGGCCAGCTCGGCCAGCGCGATGGCCAACATGTCGGCGGCGAAGGCGAGCGGCTCGCCGTGGAAGTTCCCCGAGGTCAGCACCTCGGGGCCGTCAGGGCCCTCGAGGATGACCGGGTTGTCGACAACGGCGCCGAGCTCGACGTCGATCACCCGGCGACAATGCGCCAGTACGTCGCGCACTGCGCCGTGCACCTGCGGCGTACAGCGCAGTGAATAGGAGTCCTGGACCGCGTGCGCGCTGTCCCGGTGGCTGGCCACCAGGGGCGACCCGGCGAGCAACGCCCGCAGGTTCGCCGCGGAGTCCAACTGGCCCGGATGCGGCCGGAGCCGCTGCACCCGCTCGTCGTAGGGCCGATCGGTGCCGAGCAACCCTTCGACGGCCACCGCACAGGCGACGTCGGCAACCCGTACCAGCAACTCTGCCTCGGCGACGGCGAATGCCAGTAGCGCCTGCATCGGCTCGGTGCCGTTGAGCAGCGCCAGCCCCTCCTTCGGCGCCAGGACCAGCGGCGCGAGACCGGCCTCAGCCAGCACCTCGGCCGCCGGGCGCCCGGCCGGGTCGGCCGACCCGGCCCGCCGCAACCGCCCCTCGCCGATGAGGGGCAGGGCGAGGTGGGCGAGCTGGGCGAGGTCACCGGAGGCACCGACCGAGCCCTTGGCCGGCACGACCGGCAGGAGGCCACGCGCCAGCAACTCCAGCAACCGCCGGGGAAGCTCCACCCGGACCCCGGAATATCCCGCGGTGAGCGTACGGGCCCGCAGCAGCAGCAGCGCCCGCACGATCCGGTCCTCCAGCGGAGCGCCGACCCCGGCGGCGTGCGAACGGAGCAACGCCCGTTGCATGCGCTCCAGGTCGGTACGTCCCACGGTGGTGTCCGCGAGCAGGCCGAAACCGGTGGTCACGCCGTAGACCACGTCGCCCCGCTCGACGGCGGCCGCGACGGTCTGCCGCGAGGACGCCATCCGGGCCTCGGCCCCGCCGCCGAGTTCCGCCCGAGCGCGGCCGGAGGCCACGTCGACGACGTCCGACACGGTGAGTGGATCTCCGTCGACCACCACAGTGCGCATGAGGCGACCGTAGCGGCTACGGGCGCCCTGGCGCCCTGGCGCGACCCTGCCGAGCGTCGAAGCCCCCGTGTAGAGTTGCCCCGCTGGCTGGTAGCGGCCGCGCGGACGTGGCTCAGTTGGTAGAGCATCACCTTGCCAAGGTGAGGGTCGCGGGTTCGAATCCCGTCGTCCGCTCGAGGCGGCGCCCCTGCGGCGTCGCGTCGGGGCGCACGCCCCCGGCGGAGTGGCCGAGTGGCTTAGGCAAGGGCCTGCAAAGCCCTGTACGCGGGTTCGATTCCCGCCTCCGCCTCGGCGGGACCTACGCAAGGCCGGCTCAGTAGGCTGCAACGGCACGGGCGATTAGCTCAGCGGGAGAGCGCTTCCCTGACACGGAAGAGGTCACTGGTTCGAAACCAGTATCGCCCACCCACATGACTCCAGGTCAGAGGACTCTCCTCAATAGATAGGCCGTGATCCACTCACCTTTCGTCCACCTTTCGTCCACCGGAACTCCGAGCAGCATGATCCAACCGGTCCAGACCGGCATCTTCGTGGTCCGCGAAGAGATGCCCGTAGAGGTCCATCGTGGTCTTGATCGACGTGTGACCGAGCCGTGCGGAGATGGCCTTGGGATGCCAGCCGATCGCGATCAAGTGGGCAGC
>JADGOV010000090.1 GCA_017882785.1 Frankiaceae bacterium | reverse complement strand
GATCCCACCACGCCGCCTACGACCGCAACATCCTCGGCGTCCGGCCCGATCTCCAGGTCCAGGTACAGCAGTTCCGGGCGACCGGGTAGGTGCTGGTGGCAGAACGGAGGCACCCCGGGCGGGCGTAAGGGAGACCTGCCCAGGCCCTACACAGGGCCAAAGGTCATCAGGGCGCGGTTGCCTACGCCCGTAGGCTGACGCCGCACCTGGGGCTGACGCTGACACCAGCGGAGGCACGTGCTCCGTCGGGCTGAGTAGGGAGTTCTCATGTATGCACGGGTAACGGAATTCGACGGTGAGCGTACCGAGGAAGTCGAGCGTGACATCGCCTACTTCGACAGTGAAATCCGGCCGGAAGCCGAACGGCTCCCAGGTCTAGCCGGGCTGCTCTATCTGGTTGACCGAGGCTCGAGTCGGACTCTCGTGATCACCCTGTGGGAGTCCCAGGAGAATCTCGAAGAAAGTCGTACCGTCACCGACACTCTCCAGTCGTTGGTGAGCCAGGCGATGGACCTGCGTCGACCGCCGTCCGTGCACGAGTACGACGTTGCGCTAGCCCAACTCGACGCACCGACCTTCGGCCGATAGCGGCGCGCTCAGCAAGGCTGCCGCTTGACAGGATCCGCCGTCTGCTTCCTGTGATCGGGGCGCTCATTCCCCAGGATGTCACCTGCCGATACGCACGGGGTGGGAGCCGAAGGGGCTAAGGTATGCGACGAGTGGGCGACCTGGCGGGCCACGACCGGCACCGGCCATTCCGGGACTGTACTTGTTCATGGCCGATTGGCTAGGTAATCGGCCCCTGGGGGCGCGTTCACGCCCCACGAGCCCTGATGGATACTTAACCCTGTGATCAATTCGCGGAGGCGCAGTAGTGCGGTCTTGGTCGCCGTCGTGGGGCTGTTGTTCTCCATTCTCAACATCACTGCGGCCTCCAGCCAACCCATCCCTCTGCCCGGGCTGGTAAGTGACAATCCGGCGGACTGGACTCCCTGGGTCTACGGCGATATCAAGAGCTTCGTTCAGGTCGGGCCACTCATGTACGGGGGGGGTCGCTTCTCGACTGTCAAGTCGGCTGGGGGTGCCCACACCTACCTCCGCAACAACTTCCTTGGTTTCAATGCTTCCAGCGGCGTGGTCACGGCCGATTCCCCTTCCTTCAACGGTGATGTGTTGACGGTCATTGTCGACCCAGCGACCACGCGCTACCTCTACATCGGCGGCGACTTCACCACTGCCGGTGGCCTGGCTCGCTCCCACATCGCCAAGTACGACCTCCTCCTGCACCGAGTTGACCCGACGTTCACGGCGGGGGCCAACAATGACGTGTCGGACATGCATTTCGCCAACGGTCACCTCCTAGTCGCCGGCGCGTTCACCCGGATCGGCTCGGTCGCACGGACGGCGTTTGCCTCCATCAGCACCTCGACAGGTGCGGCGGACGGCTATGCCGATGAGACGATCACGGGTACACAGCCGGGGACATCTGGGACGCAAATCTGGCGTTTCGCCGTCCGGCCCCAACAGGACTTTCTCGTCCTTCTCGGCAATTTCACTGCTGTGGGAGGACAGGCCCGCCGGTGGGCGTTCATGCTCAACGCGGGCCTCTCACACACCACCTTGGTGGACTGGAATTCGCCCTACCTCACGTATGCATGTTCGGCGAAATTTCCCCAACCGCTCCGCGACGTCGATTTCGCCCCCAACGGCACGTACTTCGGAATAGCCAGTAGGGGGGGCGCGCACCTCGGCACGATCTGCGACACGGCCTCCGGATGGTACTTCCAGCCCTCCAATTCCGCCGCGAGACCGGCCTGGCTCCAGTACACCGGGGGGGACACCTTGCACTCCATTGTTCTGGCAGGTAATGGCATGTACTACGTCGGTGGGCATAACCGATGGCTGGATAACACACCCCAACCCGGTGTCTGCGGCTACAACACGGAGTGCCGGGGGGCCTACACGGTCGATGGCCTGGGAGCGCTGGACGCCTACGGCAGGGCGATCAGGACGTGGTATGCGCCACGCGTCCCGCGGGGGGTCGGCGCCCAGGAGCTCTACATCACCCCTGCCGGCCTGTGGGAAGGGGGCGACCAGATCACGGTCGACGGAGAGACGCACCCGGGCATGGCCTTCTTCCCCGCGCCGTGAGACCGTCGGGTCAGCGGCGTCGGACGAGGGTGAGGCCGTCGGCGAGGGGCACCATGGCAACGGTCACCCGTTCATCGGCCGCCAATCGCTCGTTGAGTTCCCGGATGCCCCGCACGTCGGAGTCGTCAACCTCCGGGTTGACGACGTCGCCGCCCCAGAAGACATTGTCGAAGAGCATGAGGCCACCGCGGCGGACGAGGCGCATCAGCCGCTCGTAGTAGGCCGGATACTCCTCCTTAGCGGCGTCGACGAAGGCGAAGTCGACACTGTCCGACGCACCCTCGTTGATCATGGCATCGAGGGAGTCGAGGGCGGGTCCGATGCGGACCTCGATCCGGTCATCGACACCGGCCTCAGCCCAGAAGCGGCGGCCGACGTCAGTCCATTCCCGGCTCATATCGCAGCAGACGACCCGCCCGCCGGGGGGTAGCACGAGCGCGACGGCGAGCGCACTGTAACCGGTGAATGTACCCAGCTCGAGGCACCGGCGCGCCCCAGTCAGCTCCGCGAGCAGTGTCATCAGCGCGCCCTGCTCGGGTGCGATCTGCATGTTCGCCTCGGGCATGCTGGCTGTCTCCGCACGCAGCCGCCGCAGCACGGCGGGCTCGCGTACGGCGACCCGCAGGAGGTAGTCGTGCAGGTCGGTCGGCAGGCCCAGCGTGGTGTTGGCCACTTCTCCCCATTCCCCGGCAGGAGCCGCCGATCAGGTCCGCTTCGGCGGTACTGCCCAGGGTCGAACTGTCCAACCCGTCAGCACCATCCCTGTGCCGGCAAGTCGGCTGCCGGCTACCGTGCGCGCATGTCCTCGGTCAGCCGTTCTATTGATATCAGCGCTCCGCCGAGCCGGGTGTGGGCGCTGATCAGCGACCTACCGCGGATGGGTGCCTACAGCCCGGAGAACACCGGCGGCCGCTGGGTACGCGGCGGCGGGCCGATAGTCGGTGCTGCCTTTCGCGGGACGAACCGCCGCGGGCTGCGGCACTGGATCACGTGGGCCTACGTCACCGACGCCGAGCCAGGGAGGTCGTTCTCATTCAGGGTCGGCGCCGGCCCGCTGACAGTCACCATCTGGTCCTACGCCATCGAACCGATCGAGAACGGCTGCCGAGTGACGGAGACCTGGCAGGACCGCCGTGGAGCAGCCGTGGCACGCCTCGGTGACCTCCTCAGCGGGGAACACGACAGAGCCGGCTTCACCGTCCGCTCCATCGACCAGACTCTCTCGCGGATCAAGTCAGACGCGGAGGGAGTGGCTTCCTGAGTGCAGCGGAAGCCCCTGGGCGCCGGCGGCGTTGTCACCGCTGAACCCGATGCGCAACAATCCTCCTCCCGATCTCGCCGACCTGCGCGCCCGCCTCCCGGAGCTGATGCTGCGGGACGCGGCCCGCCTGCAGCGCCGGCTGGACGCCGTGCCCCGGGGTGGCGAGGAAACGGTTCGCCGAGCCCGGCTCGCTGAGTGCGCACATGCGATCAGCGCCGCGCAGGTGCGGGTTGCCCGCCGAGGCGCCGGCGTGCCGGCGATCACCTATCCCGAGGCGCTGCCGGTGAGCGCCCGGCGCACCGAGATCGCGGCAGCGATCCGCGGCCACCAGGTCGTCGTGGTCGCAGGTGAGACCGGGTCGGGCAAGACCACCCAGCTGCCGAAGATCTGCCTGGAGCTCGGCCGCGGCGTCCGCGGTCGGATCGGCCACACCCAGCCGCGCCGGATCGCTGCCCGTTCCGTCGCGGAACGGATCGCCGAGGAACTCGACACCGAACTCGGCGGTGTCGTCGGCTACAAGGTGCGCTTCCACGACGAGGTCGGCGAGGACTCGCTGGTCAAGGTGATGACCGACGGCGTGTTGCTTGCCGAGGTCGGGCACGACCGACGGCTCGAACAGTACGACACGATCATCGTGGACGAGGCGCACGAACGCAGCCTCGATATCGACTTCCTCCTCGGCTATCTCAAGCAGCTGCTGCCGACGCGGCCGGACCTCAAACTCATCATCACCTCCGCGACGATCGACCCGGACCGCTTCGCCCGGCACTTCGGCGGCGCGCCGGTCATCGAGGTCTCCGGCCGCATGTTCCCGGTGGAGGTCCGCTACCGCCCGCTCGATGAGGGCGACGTCGACCAGGTGCAGGCCGTCTGCGATGCGGTGGAGGAGCTCACCCGCGAGGTGCCCGGCGACGTGCTCGTCTTCCTCAGCGGCGAACGCGAAATCCGGGACACCGGCGACGCCCTGACCGCGCGGGAGCTGGGTGGCACGGACGTGCTGCCGCTCTACGGCCGGCTCTCCGCAGCCGAGCAACACCGGGTCTTCGAGCCGCACGAGGGGCGCCGCGTCGTCCTGGCGACCAACGTCGCGGAGACCTCGCTCACCGTCCCCGGCATCCGGTATGTCGTGGACCCGGGGACCGCCCGCATCTCGCGCTACAGCCATCGGACGAAGGTGCAGCGGCTGCCGATCGAGGCGATCTCGCAGGCTTCGGCGAACCAGCGAGCCGGCCGATGCGGTCGCCTCGCCGACGGTGTGTGCGTTCGGCTGTACGCGGAGGACGACCTGTCCGGGCGGCCGGCCTACACCGACCCGGAGATCCTGCGAACGAACCTCGCGGCGGTCCTGCTGCGGATGGCGGCGCTCGGGTTCGGGGACGTCGACTCCTTCCCGTTCCTCGATCCGCCGGACCGGCGGCACGTCCGGGACGGGGTCGCGCTGCTGCAGGAACTCGGCGCGTTCGACACCCAGCGCCGGATCACCGCGCTGGGCCGCAGACTCGCGCAGCTACCGATCGACCCACGCCTGGGTCGGATGGTCCTGGCGGCGGGACAGACCGGCTGCCTACGTGAGGTGCTCGTCATCGCCGCCGGGCTTTCGATCCAGGACCCGCGGGAGCGGCCGACGGATGCCCAGCAGGCCGCCGACACACAGCACCGTCGCTTCGCCGATGAGCACTCGGACTTCCTGGCCTACTGGAATCTCTGGCAGTACCTGCGGGAGCAGCAGCGGACGCTGTCATCCAACCGGTTCCGCAAGCTGGTCAGGGGAGAGTTCCTGCACTACCTGCGGATCCGTGAGTGGCAGGACCTGCACGCGCAACTCCGCCGGATCGCCACCGACCTCGACCTCCCGCTCAACGAGGCCCCAGCGTCGGGCGACGTCGTCCACCAGGCGCTTCTCGCCGGGCTGCTTTCCCACATCGGCCTGCGGCAGGAGGAGAAGCGGAACTACGTCGGTGCCCGTGGCGCGCGGTTCGCCATCTCGCCTGGGTCGGCGCTGTTCCGCAAACCGCCCCGCTGGGTCGTGGCGGCCGAACTCGTCGAGACCTCGCGGTTGTGGGCACGGGTCGTCTCCCGGATCGAGCCGGAGTGGGCGGAGCGGCTCGCGGGCCCGCTCGCCAAACGCAGCTACAGCGAGCCGCACTGGGAGCGCAAGCGCGGCGGTGTCGTCGCGTCGGAGAGGGTGACGCTGTATGGCGTACCTCTCGTCGCGGCCCGGAAGGTCGACTACGGCCGGATCGACCCGGTGCTCTCCCGGGAGCTGTTCCTGCGGCAGGCTCTCGTGGAGGGCGACTGGCCGAGCCAGCACGCGTTCCTCCGGACCAACCGCCGGCTGCTGGCGGAGGCCGGCGAGCTGGAGGAACGGGCCCGGCGGCGCGACCTCGTCGTCGACGAGACGCTCTTCGCCTTCTACGACGAGCGGGTGCCGGCCGACGTCGTCTCCGGGCGGCACTTCGACGTGTGGTGGAAGGCGGCCCGGCTGACGGAACCGGACCTGCTCGACTTCTCCGCCGACATGCTGCTCACCAACGGCATCCGGCGCACGGATTACCCAGCGGCATGGGCGCACGGCGAGCTGCGGCTACCGCTCAGCTACGTCTTCGAGCCCGGGAGTGAGAGCGACGGCGTCACCGTGGCCGTGCCGCTCGCCGTCCTGGACCGCCTCGACCCGGCGGACTTCGAGTGGCAGGTGCCGGGACTGCGGCTGGAACTCGTCACCGCGCTGCTGCGCACCCTGCCGAAACAGTTGCGGGTCGCCTTCATTCCGGCGCCGGACGTCGCCCGGGCCACGCTCGCCGCGCTCCAACCGCGCCAGGGCCGGCTGCTCGACGCGCTCGCGACCGAGCTGCAGCGCCGGACCGGGGTCGGTGTCCCTCCAGACGCGTGGCAGCCCGAACGGCTGCCGCCGTATCTGCGGATGACGTTCCGGGTCGAGGACCAGCGCGGCCGCGCCCTCGCCGTCGGCAAGGACCTCGCCGGGCTGCAGCGCGGGCTTCAGGGCCGGCTCCGCGCGTTGGTCGCCGCGGCCGCCGTCGATGTGGAGCAGCACGGGCTGCACACGTGGTCGTTCGGCATGCTGCCGCGTACCGTCCAGCTCGCCGTCGACGGCCATCCGGTGACCGGCCACCCAGCGCTGGTCGACGAGGGCGACGCGGTCGGCGTCCGCGTGTTCCGGACTGCTGCGGAGCAGGGTCCGGCCATGTGGCGCGGGACCCGCCGGCTGCTGCTGCTGCGGACCCCCTCGCCGCTGCGCGCCGTCGTCGGCCGGCTCAGCAATGAGACGAAGCTCGCCCTCGGCCGCAGCCCCTACGCCGGCGTCCCCGCCCTGCTCGAGGACTGCGTCGCCGCCGCGGTCGACGCCCTGCTCGCCGACCGCGGTGGCCCGGCGTGGGACGAGGAGGGCTTCGCCACGCTGCTCGACGTCGTAACGCCTCGATTGGCCGAGAGTACGCACGAGG
Organism: Frankiaceae bacterium; assembly: GCA_017882785.1. Classification (GTDB taxonomy): domain Bacteria; phylum Actinomycetota; class Actinomycetes; order JADGOV01; family JADGOV01; genus JADGOV01. Next base: position 4,756 of record JADGOV010000090.1, on the reverse strand, counting down.
TCGTCACCACCGTCGCGGCGATCCTGCTCGCCGCCGCGCAGGTCGAGACGCGGCTCGCCACGCTGCCCGAGGCCGTCCGCGGTGACCTGCGGGCGCACCTGAACCGACTGGTCTGCCCCGGCTTCGTCCGGCTCAGCGGCGCGCGGCGACTCCCCGACGTGCTGCGCTACGTCCGCGGCCTCGAGCGCCGAGCGGTCAAACTGCGCGAGGACCCCGCACGCGACCAGCAGCGTGCCGGGCGGATGGACGTGGTGCAGCAGGCGTACGCCGACCTGCTGCACCGGCTGCCACCTGACCCGGTTCGCCGCGCGACGGCGCACGGGCTGCGCTGGCAGCTCGAAGAGCTGCGGATCAGCCTCTTCGCCCAGGAGCTCGGAACGCGGGCGCCGGTGTCGGAGCAGCGGGTGCTGCGGGAGATCGAGGGGTTAGGGTCGTCATCGTAACTGCGGCCCGACGGGCTTCCGACCGCATGCGGTCACGGACATGTCCCCACCCGCACGAGTTCCATCGTGCTTCCTGGGGACTGATCTGTGACGCTGCTTCGGCACTCCGTGGCCGGCTTCGCCGCGCTGGCAAAGGATGGCACCCTGGCGGTGCGGATCGCGGAGCAGATGAGGCACGAGACCGCTCGCCGCCCCTCCCCCGCCGAGATCACGTCCTGGGAGCGCAGCCTCCCTGTTCTCGCGCAGGATCTCATCCACGCGGGCCTTGACCAGGTCGAGGTGCTCGTCGAGCACCACCTTCCGCTGACGTCGAAACGGGCAGATGTGATTCTGGCCGGCCAGCACCCGAGGACCAAGCGGGCGTCCTATGTCGTCGTCGAACTCAAGCAGTGGAGCCGCGCCCGCCGCTGGGAGGACGACCCGGAACTGGTGCTCATCAACGGGTATCCGCGGGACCCGCGACTTCATCCAGTTGCCCAGGTCCGCGGCTACTGCAGCTACATCGCCGACTTCACAAAGACACTGCACGACCTCGATGACGCGCTCGCCGGCGCTGCCTACCTACACAACGCAACACAACCTGCCGCGGTCATCGACCTCTACGACTACCCACAGGACACGTACGGCCGACTGTTCACCGGCGCTCGCCGCGGCGACTTCCTCGACTTCCTCGTGGACCGACTCGATCCCGCCGTCTGCGGGGCGCCATCCGCCGACTTGCTCCTGGCCTCGGCCATCGCGCCGTCCAAACAGCTGCTGGCTGTCGCCGCGGACGAGGTGCAGCGGCGGGAGCAGTTCGTCCTCCTTGCTGAGCAGAAGCTCGCCTATTCGATCGTTATGCACGAGGTCGAGCGGGCCCGCGGAGGCGACCGTAAGAGTGTCGTCCTCGTCACCGGGGGCCCCGGCAGCGGCAAGAGCGTCATCGCCTTGTCCCTGTTGGGCGAGCTGGCCAGACGGGGCCGCACGGTGCTGCACGCGACCGGCTCACGATCCTTCACGCAGACCCTGCGCCGGGTGGCCGGCGGGCGGGCACCGCGCGTCCAGCGGATGTTCAAGTACTTCAACCAGTTCATCGACGCCGAACGCAACGGCCTTGACGTCCTCATTCTCGACGAGGCGCACCGCATCCGCGAGACGTCCGTCGACCGCTACACACGCGCCGTGCTGCGAACAGACCGACCGCAAGTCGACGAGCTCATCTCGGCGGCGCGGGTACCCGTCTTCCTGCTCGATGAGCACCAGGTCGTGCGACCCGGCGAACTCGGTACGGCCGCCGACATCGAGGCGTACGCAGCCAGGCTTGGGTTGCCCGTGCGCCGCGTCAGCCTCGAGACACAGTTCCGCTGTGGCGGCAGTGAGGAGTACGTGCATTGGGTGCTCCGGCTGCTCGGACTCGCGAGTGGCGGGCCCCTGCCGTGGTCGGGCGACCCCTCCTTCCACGTGTGCGTGGCCGACTGCCCGGAGCGGATGGAAGCATTCCTTGCCGACAAGACCCGCGAAGGGTTCAGCGCACGCATCGCTGCCGGCTACTGCTGGCCATGGAGCGACCCCCGGCCGGACGGCACGCTCGTGCCGGATGTGAAGATCGGCGACTGGGCGCGGCCGTGGAACCTCAGGGGCGAGCGTGCCGTCGCTGGCGTGCCACCTGCCCCGCTGTGGGCCAGCGATCCCTCAGGGTTCGGCCAAGTGGGTTGTGTCTACACGGCTCAGGGATTCGAGTACGACTGGAATGGTGTTGTCATCGGCCCCGACCTCGTTTGGCGACACGACGGTTTGGTGAGCGTACGGCGGGCCAACAAAGACCCGGAGTTCCGTAACCCCCACAGGGTGAGTGATCCCGAGTTCGACCAGCTCGTCCGGAACGTCTACAAGGTGCTCCTGACCCGCGGAATGCTCGGGACCGTCATATACTCGACGGACAGCGAGACCCGCGAGCGCTTACAGGCGTTACTTGCGGGTCGCGATTCGCAGGCAGCTCTGAGGCCGACCGGGCTCATCCAGTCGACGTCCGGCTAGGCACCGACGCACCCTGCGCCCACGACCGTGCTGACCACTCTGCGAACCAGTTGACCACGAGGTCCTTCCCGAAGCCGGGTGGCTGGCGGCCCCCGAGACCGCCTTCGTGCCGGACCTCATGGTTGTGCGACTCGACGCGCCTGGCGAGGATGTCATTCGTGCCGCCCCGCTGCTCGTGGTGGAGATAACCAGCCCCTCGACCTCCGAGGACCTGGACCGCAAGATGACGGCGTCAGGCGGCCGATACTCCCAGGGTCAGCATTGCGAACTCAACGAGACAGCCAAGGCAGAACAGCCGATACGCGAAACTATCGACCTGGCTGAACTGTTCACGTAACCAGCTGCAGCCCAGGGCCGCCCCCGGCCTCGATGATTCCGGTATCTTCGTTCCCGACTGCCCTGCCCTGGGCGCTTTGCCAGCGACGGGACGCTCCGGAGGTGATCTGCCGTCGACGTAGATCCCAGCCAGGTCGAGCCGCGGCCCCCATGTGCCGATCAATGTACTCATGAGTTCGGATAGGGCGACGGCCGGCAAGCCGGCTCGCGCCCCCAGCCTGCGCTCCCGGTGGAACCGGGCCTTCGCCGTGCTCCTGACGGCCGTCGTCCTGAGCGGGGTGGGCAGCCTCCTCGGCACCCGGCTGTTGGTCGATTCCTTCCGAGGTTCGGCGGTGCAGGTGGAGCGGGAGGCCACGATTACCGCCAAGCTGCGGGCCGACGTCGTGGACCACGCTGTCATCTTCGCCAGCCCGAGCACCCCCGCCCAGCAGCAGCGGGTGCGTGCGCTCCAGTCGGCGGTCCTGACCGGCTTCGCCGAGGCCATCGCCAACGACGGCACTGCTGGCGCCAAGCAACTCCTGCGGGAATCCCGCGGGCAGTGGCAGGCCATCCTGAACGCGGCCGGTCCGCCAGGCCACCCGGCCAAACTGACCACGCGCGGCGCGGCGGTGTCGGCCAGCGCCCCGAAGGTGCTGAGCCTCCTGGACCGGGCGGGGTCGACCAGTCGGGCAGCGGCGAGGGCCGAGTTGGCGCGCGCCGCCAGCCTCGGCCGCGAGGCCATGGCGTTGCTGGCCGTCCTCGAGCTGGCGGCCATCGTGTTGGCGGTGCGGCTGGCCCGCCGCCTGTCCACCGAGGTGCTGCGACCCGTGGGCATCCTCCGCGACTCCGCCAACGAGTTGGCAGCCGGCGAACTCGACCACCGCGTTGTCCTCGACCGCACCGATGAGCTCGGCGAGTTGGCCGCCAGCTTCAACGCTATGGCTGAGGCCATTGCCGGCAGCCAACGCAGCCTGACCGTGGAGGCGAACACCGACGCGCTCAGCGGGCTGGCCAACCGGGCCGCGTTCCAGGCCGGGCTGGAAGCCACACTGGCCCGGCCGAACCGGCGCAGCGGGGACCAGGCGGTGCTGTTCGTGGACCTCGACGACTTCAAGGACGTCAACGACACACTGGGGCACGCCGCCGGCGACAAGATGCTCCGCGTGGTGGCCGGGCGGCTGAGCGACGCGGTCCGGCCGGGTGACCTGGTGGCCCGCCTCGGCGGCGACGAGTTCGCCGTACTGCTCGACGGTCTCCTCGACCCGGACCTCGCCTTCACCGTGGCAGAGCGGGTCGTGGTCGCCCTCGCCGAACGGGTCGAGATCGGACAGAACTGGGCCGACGTGGGGGCCAGTGTCGGGTTGGCCCTACGCCAGGACGACTCCACCTTCGACAGCCTCATGCGCGAGGCCGACGTGGCGATGTACGCGGCCAAAGGAAAGGGCAAGAACCGCGTGGAGCTCTACGACGCCGGCCTGGACGACGTCGCCGTCGCTCGCCATCTGCTCAAGGTCGACCTGAGCCGTGCCGTCGCTAGCGGCGAGCTCATCGTCGACTACCAGCCGGTGGTCGACATCGGGACCGGCACGCTCGTGGGCCTGGAGGCGCTGGTGCGCTGGCAACATCCCACCCGGGGCCTACTTCCCCCGGCAGCGTTCATCGAACTGGCAGAGGAGTCCGGCGCCATCATCGACATCGGGGCCTGGGTGCTGGAGACGGCATCGTCTCAGCTGACCCGCTGGCAGCACCGATACGGGCTGCTGGACCTGTGGATGTCGGTGAACGTCTCGGTGTGTCAGCTCCGCGCGCCCGGCTTCGTCGACGAAGCCCAGAACGTCCTGCGCACGACCGGGCTCGATCCGGCCAGCCTCGTCCTCGAGGTTACCGAATCGATCCTCATCGACCCCAACGGCCACGCGGCCGCCGCCCTCCTCGCGCTGCGGCTCAGCGGCGTGCGGGTGGCCCTCGACGACTTCGGCACC
>JADGOV010000191.1 GCA_017882785.1 Frankiaceae bacterium | reverse complement strand
CATACGCCGTCGCCCGGGCCGTCGCCCGTTACGGTACGGGCCCCCCCCTCGCCACGTAGATGGCGTGGCACAGCGGTACACAATGTCCGCGTGAGTCACATCGACTGGACCGACGAGGCTCTCGATGACCTGCGCGAGGTCGTCGGGGACTCAGCGATCATCACCAATCTGATGTGTATCGCTTGGAATGAGCTGCGGGAGCGACCAGGCCGAGACGACTCCGACGAGGGAGAGGGGCGGGCTGGACTGCTATGGCGGCGGGGAATCACGAGGGGCAACGGTCACAGATGGACCCGCGCGACTTGGAACTCGACATTGACTACAAGGCATGGGATTTCGTGATCATCTACAGGATGCGGAATCTGCTCGAACGGCAGCGGCACTTCCTCTCGGGTTGTTGTGCTGAGGGTGGTCTCCAAATGCACAGCTATATGACCAATTTCTGCAGCCCACTTGATGGACTGCGCGCGGGGACCGAGTCGGTGCCGCCAGTTGCTGCGGTCGCTGCGCGGCTGCGAGTGCCCGGTCTATGTGATCGTCGTGCTCAACACCTCCCAGCTGTAGACCCCCCGGCGATCTCCCCGAACGCCTCGTTCGAAGCCCTCGCCGCCGACCGCAAGGCGGGGGCTCGGAGCACTTTGCGATAGCCAGGTTCGAGCAGCGTTCCGTGCACTCAACCGTCAGGAGACATAGATGGAAGCCACAGCCTCGACCACGGCAGCCACCGGAGAGGACGTTCGCCCGTTCACGTTCGAGGTCCCCGAGGAGCAGCTCGCCGACTTGCGCCGTCGCATCAACGCGACGAAGTGGCCCGACCGGGAAACAGATGCCTCCCAAGGCGTGCAGCTCGAGACGATCCAGGCACTCGCCAGCTATTGGGCGACGGAGTACGACTGGCGCACATTCGAGGAGCGCTTCGCGGCCCTCCCGCACTTCGTCACCGAGATCGACGGCGTCGACATCCACTTCATCCACGTGCGCTCCGAGCACGAGGACGCGCTGCCGCTCATCGTCACCCACGGGTGGCCGGGCTCGACGATCGAGCAGCTGAAAATCATCGAACCGCTCACCAAACCCACCGAATACGGCGCGAGCGCGTCGGACGCCTTCCATCTGGTGATCCCGTCATTGCCCGGCTACGGCTTCTCCGGCAAGCCGACCGAGACCGGCTGGGACCCCATCCGCATCGCACGTGCCTGGGTCGAGCTGATGAACCGGCTCGGATACACCGAGTTCGTCGCGCAGGGCGGCGACTGGGGCAATGCCGTCACCGAGCAGATGGCCCTGTTGAAGCCTGCGGGGCTGCTCGGCATCCACACGAACATGCCGGCGACGGTTCCCCCCGACGTCTCAAGGGCACTCGCGATCGGCGACCCGCCGCCGGCGGGCCTCTCCGCCGACGAAGAGAAGGCATACGAGGTGCTGGCCCACTTCTTCGCGACTGGAGTCGGCTACGCCGGCGAGATGGCGAACCGGCCGCAGACCCTCTACGGCATCGCGGACTCACCGGTCGGCCTGGCGGCGTGGATGCTCGATCACGACGTCCGCAGCTACGAGCTGATCGCCCGCGCTTTCGCGGGGCAGCCCGGCGGTCTGTCGCGAGACGACGTCCTGGACAACGTCACCCACTACTGGCTGACCAACACGGCGATCGCCTCCGCGCGGCTCTACTGGGAGAGCAAGCTGGCCTTCTTCGATGCCAAGGGCGTCGAGATCCCGGTCGGCGTGACCGTCTTCCCGGACGAGCTGTATCCAGCTCCGCAGAGCTGGGCGGAGAGGGCGTATCCCAAGCTCATCCATTTCAACAAGGTCGACGAAGGCGGCCACTTCGCCGCCTGGGAGCAGCCGCAGACCTTCTCCGACGAGATCCGGGCGACCTTCAGGTCACTGCGGTGACCGCGACGACCGAGCTGCCCATCGAGGGCGCGCTCCCGGAGCTCGCCGGCGCCACCGCCTGGCTCAACTCCGAACCGCTGACGCCGGCCGGCCTGCGCGGCAAGGTGGTCGTGGTCCAGTTCTGTACCTTCTCCTGCGTCAACTGGCTGCGCACGCTGCCCTATGTGAAGGCGTGGGCCGGGAAGTACCGCAATGACGGGTTGGTCGTGATCGGCGCCCACTCGCCGGAGTTCCCGTTCGAGCACGACCTGGACAAGATCCGGTCTGCCCTCGAGGGGATGGGCGTCGATTATCCGATTGCGGTCGACAACGAGTTCGCGGTCTGGCGTGCCTTCGACAACGCATACTGGCCCGCGCTCTACTTCGTCGACGCCGAAGGACGGATCCGGCATCACCACTTCGGTGAGGAAGACTACGAGCGGTCGGAGAGGGTCATCCAGCAGCTGCTCGCCGAGGCGGGAAGCGATGACATCGACGAGGACCTGGTGTCGGTCGAGCCGGACGGCGTCTACCTCGCCGCCGAGGGGGACACGGTCGGGTCGCCGGAGACCTACGTCGGCTACGCCCGGGCCACCGGCTTCGCATCACCCGGGGGCCTCGAACCCGACCGCAACCGGGTCTACGCGGAGCCGCCACGGCTGAAGCTCAACCACTGGGCACTCTCCGGCAACTGGACGGCGGGACCGCAGACCACGACGCTGAACGAGCCCGGCGGCCGGATCGTGCACCGCTTCCACGGGCGGGACCTCAACCTCGTTCTGGGCTCCCGGGCGGACGGCGGGCCGATCCGCTTTCTGGTGCAGATCGACGGGAAGCCGCCCAACGGCGCCCGTGGGCTCGACGTCGACGAGCGGGGCACCGGGACCGTTTCGGAGGAGCGGCTCTACCAGCTGATCCGCCAGGACGGCCCGGTCACCGAGCGCACCTTCGAGATCACCTTCCTCGACGCCGGCGCCCAGGCCTACGTGTTCACCTTCGGCTAGTCAGGAGATCGGATGGACGTCAAGCAGATAGACGCCGGGGACCTCAACGTCGGCTATGTCGATGCCGGGCCGGAGGATGGCCCCGCCGTCCTCCTCCTGCATGGCTGGCCCTACGACATCCACGCCTTCGATGAGGTGACGCCGATGCTCGTCGCGGAGGGGTATCGCGTGATCGTCCCCTACCTGCGCGGGTACGGCACGACGCACTTCCTCTCCGACGAGACCCCTCGAAACGGCGAGCAGGTCGCGCTCGCTGTCGACGCCACGGCGCTGATGGACGCCCTGGGAATCGAGCGGGCGATCGTCACCGGGTTCGACTGGGGATCGCGAACCGCCGCCATCATGGCCGCGCTCTGGCCCGAGCGCTGCTCGGCACTGGTGGCCGTGAGCGGCTACCTGATCGGGAGCATCGAGGTCAATCAGAGGCCGCTGCCGCCGAAGGCGGAGCTGGGGTGGTGGTACCAGTACTACTTCTCGACCGAGCGAGGCCGGCTGGGCTACAGCCAGTACACGCACGACTTCAACAAGCTGATCTGGC
>JADGOV010000031.1 GCA_017882785.1 Frankiaceae bacterium | reverse complement strand
GGGGCGGCTCCTTCGACTGGCTCGTTCCGTTTCCTCGGGAGCGACAACACGGCGACATCCCGGGGGCTTCCCGAAACGACGTACTCTTGTAATCATCTGCCGAGGCCCGATCGAACTCCGACGCGACGCGCCGTGACTGCAGTGGTGGCCATCCGAAATGATTGGGCAGTCAGACAAAGCGCCTGGTCCAGGACCAAATGGACTCAATCCTGTTGCCAGATGAGTGCGGATTGGTCTTGACGGGGACCACAAATTCTCGCTAGAAAGTCCACCACTAACCTAGCTTCTTCGTGCGATGTGGACTGGTCGGGGGCCAGTCGAATATCGAGCCAATGCCTCACATGAGCGTACATATGCGATCGTAGGTTCATAGGGGGACAAAAGGGATAACAAGAGGGATGGCCATACATTGACTTACCACCCCAAGCGTGAACTGGCTACCTCCACTGGCACAGTGCTCCTCGGCGTTGCCGGCATCACCGTAGGCGGCCCGCTGGCCGTCGCCGGCGCCGCCGCTGCCGTCGTAGGCGGCGTCGGGGTGGCCATGACTGTCGAGAAGATACGCAAACTTGGAAGCATCCGGAGAGTGCAGAGACAGCTGACTTCTCAACTCTCTCTCGCGTCTGATGAGCGGGTCGAGAACTCCGGAGGGTAGGCCGCGCTTCACTCGTCAGGTGAATGCCGAGATGCCCGTCAGTGCGCGGCCGATGAGCAGCTTCTGCACCTGGGTCGTTCCTTCATACAGCGTGGTCACCCGCGCATCCCGCAACAACTTGCCGGCGACGTAGTCGTCGATGTAACCGTACCCGCCGTGCACCTGGACACAGTTGTTGGCGGCCCGGACCGAGGCCTCAGAGGCGTAGAGCTTCGCCTTCGAGGCGGCGAGTGTGTACGACTCACCTCGGGCCTTGAGGTCCACTGCCGCCCAGGTGAGGAGGCGGGCGCAGTCCACGTCGAGCGCCGCGTCGGCGATCAACTCCTGGACCAGCTGGTGGCCGGCGATGGGTCGGCCGAACTGGGTGCGTTGGCCGGCATAGCCGACCATCTCCTCGAGCGCGCGTTGCGCGATCCCCGTACAGGAGGCGGCGAGGGAGATCCGGCCGTCGTCGAGGGAGGAGAGCGCGACCTTGATGCCGGTCCCCTCCGCCCCGCCGAGCAGCGCTTCGGGTCCGACATCGACGCCGTCGAGGACGAGTTCGCCGGTGTCGCAGGACCGCAGGCCCAACTTGCCGTGCAGGGGCACCGTGGAGAACCCCGGCGCGGCGGTCGGCACGAGAAAGGCGGAGACCCCGCGGGCGCCTGGGCCGCCGGTGCGGGCCATCACCAACGCCACGCCCGCGATCGTGGCGTTCGTAATGAAGATCTTGCGGCCGGTGATCCGGTACCCGCCGCCGGCCACCCGCTCCGCGCGAGAGGACAGCGACGCCGGGTCACTGCCGTGGTCCGGTTCGGTGAGACCGAAGCAGCCGAGCACCTCCCCCGTGGCCATCCGGGGCAACCAGGATCGCCGCTGCTCGGCGGTCCCCCAGCGCGCGATGGCAGAGGCGACCAGGCCAAGATGCACCGACACGATAGAGCGGACATTGGCGTCGCCCCGACCGAGTTCCTCGATGACCAGGGCGTAGGACAGCGGATCGGCAGCAGCGCCGCCGTACTCCTCCGCGATGGTCAGCCCGAGCCAGCCATCGGCGCGTAAACCGGCGAGCGCCTCGACCGGGAAGCGCTCGGCACGGTCGTTGGCGATCGCCGATGGGATCACCACATCGGCGACCCAGCTGCGCACCGCCGCTCGCACCGCCTCGTGCTCCAGGCTGAGCCTCAGGTCCACAGGTCCTCCCCATCATCAGCCGGAGACAGCTCCCCGGTCATTCGCCGACGCCGGCCAGATCACGCAACCGGCGCACCTGTGCCTCCCGCTCGGCGGCCAGCTGCTCGGTCGGTGAGTGCCGCAGCGCATCCCGCAGCAACGCTTTCGTCTCGATCACGGCGTTGCGCGGCGGCGCCAGCAGCGCGGCCACCAGGTCGGCCACGGACGCGTCCAGGACCGCCGCCGGCACAACCACCTCGGCCAGGCCCAGAGTTGCGGCCTCGGCGGCCCGGACCCGCCGGCCCGAGGCACAGATCTCCAGTGCACGCGGGTAGCCGACCAGTTCGACCAGCAGGCGGGTGCCGCCGAGATCAGGCACGAGCCCTCGGCTGGTCTCGGCCATCGTCAGCGCCGCGTTGTCGGCCAACACCCGCAGATCGGTCGCCAGGGCCAGCTGGAAACCGGCGCCCACGGCATGGCCCTGCACGGCGGCGATGCTCACCACGTCCGCCCGCCGCCACCAGGTGAACGCGGCCTGGTATCCGCCGATGAGCTCGAGTGCCGCCTCTTCCGGCATCGCGGCCGTGTCGGGAAGCGAGGCAACGCCGGGCAGCCCCTGCGGGCTGAACATCGCCAGATCTAGCCCGGCCGAGAACGACTCGCCCTCGCCACGGAGTACGACGACCCGAACGCTGCCGGGCAGGGCCCGGCCGATGTCGGCCAGGGCGGCCCACATCTGGGGGGTCTGCGCGTTGCGCCGCTCCGGTCTGGCCAGCGTCACCGTGGCCGTCGCGTCGGTGATCTCCAACCGGAGGCCAGCCGCAGCCAACCGCCCCGGCGAAATGTCGGGGACGGGCACGGTTGAGGGCACCTAGGCGGACTTCGCCTTCGCCTCGGCGCGCGCACCACGGGTGGCGCCGCCCCGGCCACGCAGCGTGGTGCCGGACTCGGACAGGATCCGATGGACGAATCCGTAGGAGCGACCGGAAGACTCGGCCAGCGACCGGATGCTCTCGCCGCCGTCGTACCGCTTCTTGAGGTCGGTTGCAAGCTTGTCGCGCTCGGCGCCGGTCACCCGGCTGCCCTTCTTGAGATCGGCCACGTCATATCCTCCGCGTCTCCGGCGCTGACGTTCCTCCGGTGGGTGATCATTCTAGCCGGACGTACCCACGCAAAGGCAATATCAACTCACTTCGAGGTTCCGGGTGGGGGAACGCTACCGTTCTCCATGCCCTTCTTGAGGCCCTTCTTGAGGCCCTCCCTGCGGTTCGCACAGCACCCCGACTCACAGCCGTCGTGGCGATCCTCCTCGGCGCGGGACCTCGCCTTGTGGGCCGGCCTGGTGGCTCTCGGGTTGGGACTCACCGTGCTGGCCGTCCGCGTCGGCGCCCGGGTCGGGGTGGCCAGCCCGCCGTTCACCGGTCGCTACCGGCTCAAGCTCGACCTGGGCTCACTGCTCGCGCCGGTCATCGCCATCGGGGCCCTGCTCGCCATCAACCGCGGCATCGGGCAGCGCCTGCCGTGGCGCGCCGTGCTGCTCGCCGGCTTTCTGCTCGCCTTCAGCTGGGCGATCGCCCTGGCGTTGGTGGACGGTGGCAACGGGTTGGCCCAGCCGCTGGACCTGCCCCGCAGCTACCTGCACGACGTGCCCATGGTCGGCAACGACCCGATCGGCTTCCTCCGCCGGTACGTCTCCGCGGCGCCGACCCTGTCGATCGACAGCCGCCAGCATCCACCCGGCGCGGTATTGCTGCTGTGGGCCCTCGGCCGGCTCGGGCTGCACAGTCCGGAGGTACTCGGCGTGCTCATCACCGCGGTCGGCGCCCTGTCCGTGCCGCTGGTCGCGGTCGCGGTACGCTCGCTCTGCCACGAGCCAGCTGCACGAGCGCTGGTGCCGGTGCTGGCGCTGGCACCGTACGCAGTCTGGCTCGCGGTGAGTCTCGACGCGGTGACGCTCACCATCTGCGCGGCGGCCGTCGCCTGTGGAGTGCTGGGCAGCGAACCTCGCCGCTCACCGTGGTGGGCGGCGGCGGCCGGCCTGCTCATCGGGGTCGGCGCATTGTTCTCCTACAGCGTCGCCTGGCTGGGCACTTCGATCCTGGTCGTGTATTTCGTCCGTCGCCGTCCACTGCTCAACGTGGTCAGCGGGGCCGCGTCCCTGGTGCCGGTCGGGCTGGCGAGGATGGCCGGGTTCGTCTGGCCGGACGGGTTGACCGCAGCGCAGGCGGACTTCTCACTCCGGGTCGGGCCGCACCGGTCGTGGGCGCTGTGGGCCATGCTCGACGTGCTGCTCGTGCTCATCGCCGCCGGACCGACGATCGTGCCGGCCGCTCGCAAGATCCGTCTTACACCCGGCTGGCCGTTTCTCGTCGGAGCCGCCCTGGCGGTGCTCTTCGCCATCGTCTCGGGGCTCTCCCGCGGCGAGGTGGAGAGGTCCTTCCTGCCGTTCTTCCCCTGGCTGCTGGTAGCCGCGGTCGCCCCGGAACCGGGTCCCGCCCCGCGCGGAGCCGTCGCGTCCCCGGTGCTGCTTATCGCGGTCGGCGCGGCCACGGCTGTCATCTTGCAGGCGGTGCTGCGCACGGCCTGGTGAGGGCCGGCCGGCGGCTCAGGCGAGCGCGACGAGGTCGGCCAGGTCGGGACTCCAGGTGTCCTCCACGCCGTCGGGGAGCAGGATGACCCGCTCGGGGGCCAGAGCATCCACCGCGCCCTCGTCGTGGGTGACGAGGACGACGGCTCCGGTGTAGGCGGTCAGGGCGGTCAGGACCTGTTCGCGGCTGGCCGGGTCGAGGTTGTTCGTCGGCTCGTCGAGCAGGAGCACGTTGGCGCTGGAGACCACGAGCCGGGCCAGCGCCAGGCGGGTCTTCTCCCCGCCAGACAGCGTGCCGGCGAGCTGGTCGGCCACCTCGCCGGAAAACAGGAACGCGCCGAGCACCCGGCGCAACTCGGGCTCACTCGTGGCGGGCGCGGCTGCACGCACGTTGTTGAGGACGGAGGCCGCCGGATCGAGCGTCTCGTGCTCCTGCGCGTAGTACCCCAGACGCAGTCCGTGACCTGGCATGACCTCGCCCGTGTCGGGTTGTTCGAGGCCGCCGAGCAGGCGCAACAGGGTCGTCTTCCCGGCGCCGTTCAGCCCGAGGATGACGACCCGGCTGCCTCGGTCGACGGCCAGGTCGACATCGGTGAAGACCTCCTCGGAGCCGTAGGACTTCGACAGTCCCTCGGCGGTGAGCGGCGTACGACCACAGGGCGCGGGCTGCGGGAACCGCAGCTTCGCCACCCGGTCGTTGACGCGGGTGGCTTCCAGGCCGCTGAGCAACCGGGCCGCACGGCGGTCCATGTTCTGCGCCGCCTTGGCCTTCGTCGCCTTGTAGCGCATCCGATCCGCCTGGGAGTGCAGTGCGGCCGCCTGCTTCTCCGCGTTCGCCCGTTCCCGGCGCCGACGACGCTCGTCCGTCTCGCGTTGGGCGAGGTAGGCCTTCCAGCCGACGTTGTACACATCGAGCGCGCACCGGTTGGCGTCGAGGTGCAGGACGCGGTTGACCGTCGCCGCCAACAGGTCGGTGTCGTGGCTGATGACGACCAGACCTCCCCGGTGGGTCCGCAGGAAGTCCCGCAGCCACCCGATGGAGTCGGCGTCGAGGTGGTTGGTCGGCTCGTCGAGCAGGAGCGTCTCGGCGCCGCTGTAGAGGATGCGAGCCAACTCGACCCGTCGCCGCTGACCGCCGGACAGCGTCCCGATCGGCTGGGTCAGGACCCGCTCGGGCAAACCGAGGCTGGAGGCGATCCGGGCCGCTTCCGCTTCCGCGGCATACCCGCCGAGGGCCTGAAAGCGCTCCTCCAGGCCGGCGTAGCGGCGGATCCCCCGCTCGTCGCCGCCGCCAGTGGCCATGCGCTCCTCAGCCAGGCGCATCTCGCGGACCAGCACATCCAGGCCGCGGGCGGAGAGAATGCGGTCCCGCGCGAGGACGTGCAGGTCGCCCGTACGCGGATCCTGCGGCAGATACCCGACATCTCCAGTCCGGCTGACCGACCCTGCGGCGGCCGCGGTGTCGCCGGCCAGCACCCGGGTCAGGGTCGTCTTGCCAGCACCGTTGCGGCCGACGAGCCCCACCCGGTCACCGGGGCCCACCCGGAACGTGGCGTGCTCCAGCAGCAGGCGAGCGCCGGCGCGCAACTCAAGATCGGTACAGGTCAACATGACGGAAGGCTCTCGGGCTCGACGTGGACAGGCTGCGGTGGCCGACGACCCAGGCATGGGGCGGCGGCGGACAGCGTCCTCAGTCGAGCAACAGCACGCTGTCCAGTCTAGCGACGCCGCCCGGTCCGCCGCCGGAACAAGTCCTGCGCCGGATCGCTTGCCGCCACCATGCCGCCCGCCACGCTGTCGCCTGCGGCGCCGCGGCTGTTCTCCGGCTCACGCCGACTGCCGACGATCGGCTTGCTCCTGGTGGTCACGCTGATCGCCTTCGAGGCACTCGCCGTGGCCACCGTCATGCCGACCACCGCCCGTGCCCTCGACGGGCTCGGCCTCTACAGCTTCGGTTTCACCGGCTTCCTCGTGGCCAGCATCATCAGCATGGTCGACGGCGGTGCGCGCGCGGACCGGCGGGGCCCCGCTCCGGTGCTGCTCCCCGGTCTCGCGGCCTTCGCACTGGGTCTGGTGACCTCCGGCCTGGCCGCCACCATGCCGATCTTCATCGTCGGCCGGGCGGTCAGCGGCTACGGCGCCGGTGCGGTGATCGTGGCCATCTACGTACTCATCGCGAGGGTCTACGACCCGGCACTGCGGCCACGAGTGTTCGCCGTCATGTCCGCGGCGTGGGTGCTGCCGGCGCTGGTCGGACCGTCCATCGCCGGCGCCATCACCGAAGGCATCGGTTGGCGGTGGGTCTACCTCGGACTGCCCCCGTTCATCGTGCTGGGGCTCCTGCTTATCGTGCCGGCCCTGCGCGGGTTGCCCCCAGCGCCGTCCAGTGGGCGACGCGCCCCGGCTACCGCCGCGCTGCTGCTGGCGATCGGGGTGGCGCTCGTCCAACTGGTGGGTACCCGGGTGACGCCGCCCCGGCTCCTGCTGGCCGCGGCCGGGTTGGCCCTGCTCGCCTTGCCGCTGCGCCGGCTGCTCCCCGCCGGCACGCTGACCCTGCGTCCCGGGTTGCCGGCCGCCATCGCCTGCCGTGGCCTGTTCGCCGCAGCCTTCTTCGGGGCCGAGGCGTTCCTGCCGCTCACGCTGGTCACGGCGCACGGCGCCCGACCGACGGTGGCCGGACTCCCGCTGACCTTCGGCGCGTTCGGCTGGGCGACCGGGTCCTGGCTCCAGGGTCGCGTCGGCGCCCGGGACCGGGAACGGCTGCTGCAACTCGGATTCGTGTTGGTCGGTGTGGGGGTTGCCGGCGTGGCGACGGTCACGCTTCCGGCGGTGCCGGCGTGGGCCGCGGTGCCGCCGTGGATGATCGCCGGAGCCGGTATGGGACTCGCGATGCCAGCTGTCTCGATCATCGTCCTGGCCCGCTCGGCGGAGTCTGAACAGGGCGGCAACGCCGCCTCGCTGCAGATCTCCGACGCCGTGGGCAGCGCGACCGCCATCGCACTCGGCGGCGCTGTCGTCACCGCGGCTCGGGCCGGCGGCCACACCCTCGCCGGCATCGTGGTCGTCGATCTCGCGATGGGCGCCGTCGCCTTGGCCGGGGCCGGAATCGCCCGGCGTGCCGGCGGCTGACAGGCGAGCCCCTTGCGCGGCTAGTACTGGCCTGCATGGCGAAAGGTGTACGGGCACTTCTCCGCAGTGTCGACCACGATCTCGAGCACCTGCCCGTGCGCCCGGGCCGTCGGCAGCGACACTGCGGGGCGCGCCTGCTTGGCGGTCCGTCAGACGTTGAAGCCCAGCGCCCGGAGTTGCTCGCGACCCTCATCGGTGATCTTGTCCGGCCCCCACGGCGGCATCCAGACCCAGTTGATCCGGAAGTCGCTGACGATGCCGGTCAACGCCTGCCCGGTCTGCTCCTCGATGACGTCGGTGAGCGGGCAGGCCGCCGAGGTGAGTGTCATGTCGATGGTGGCGACGTTGTCCTCGCCGACGGCAATGCCGTAGATCAATCCAAGGTCGACGACGTTGATGCCCAGTTCGGGGTCGACGACGTCGTAGAGCGCCTCCTGGACATCGTCCAGGTTGGCCTTCGCGGCGGTTTCGGTCATGACGGGGACTCCTTCGTGGCAACTGTAACCGAATCCCGCTGGGCGACGGCCTGCGCCGTTGCGTCCTTCCAGGCCATCCAGCCCAGCAGCGCGCACTTCACCCGGGCCGGGTAGCGGGACACGCCGGCGAAGGCGACGGCGTCGTCGAGCAGCTCCTCGTCGGGCTCGCCCGCCCCCCGGGACTGCATGAGGCTGAGGAACGCCTCCGCGCGTTCCAGCGCGGTCTCGATCGGCGCGCCGACGACGAGGTCGGTCATCACCGAGGCGGACGCCTGGGAGATCGAACACCCCTGGCCGTCGTAGGACACGTCGCGGACAGTGTCGCCGTCCAGGGCGACCCGCAACGTCACCTCGTCCCCGCAGGTGGGGTTGAGGTGGTGGACCTCGGCGTCGTACGGCTCCCGCAGGCCCTTGTGGTGCGGGTGCCGATAGTGGTCCAGGATGATCTCCTGGTACATCGAATCAGTCTGCATCAGCCGAAGAACCGCTTCGCCCGCTCGACACCCTCGACCAGCGCGTCGATCTCGCCCGGGGTGGTGTAGAGGTAGAACGAGGCCCGGGTGGTCGCCGGCACGCCGAAGAGCTGGCACACCGGACGTACGCAGTGGTGCCCGACCCGGACCGCAACCCCGCGCTCGTCGAGCAGTTGGCCGACATCGTGCGGGTGGATGCCGTCGATGACGAAAGAGATCGCGCCGCCGCGATCGTCCGACGTCGCCGGTCCGATGATCCGCAGCCGGTCGACAGCGGCCAGGCTGCGCAGCGCGTACGCGGTGAGCTGACGCTCGTGTTCGGCGATCGCGGGCATACCGATGTCGGTGAGGTAGTCCACCGCCGCGCCGAGCCCGGCGGCCTCGGCGATCATGGGTACGCCGGCCTCGAACCGCTGCGGCGGGTCGGCGTAGGTGGACACCTCCATCGTCACTTCAGCGATCATGGATCCGCCGGACAGGAAGGGTGGCAGGGCGGCAAGGAGGTCATACCGTCCCCACAGCACGCCGATACCGGTCGGCCCGCACATCTTGTGGCCGGAGAAGGCGAGGAAGTCCACGTCCAGCGCCTGCACGTCGATCGGCTGGTGCGGCACCGACTGGCAGGCGTCGAGCAGGACGAGCGCGCCGACCTCCCGGGCTCGCCGGACGATCACGTCGACCGGGTTGACCGTGCCGAGGATGTTGGACTGGTGGACGAAGGCCACGATGCGGGTGCGTTCGGTGAGCAGCGCGTCCAGGTCATCGAGCTGGAGCCGGCCGGCGAGTGTGACCGGGATCCACCGCAGCGTCGCGCCGGTGCGCTGGGACAACAGCTGCCAGGGCACGAGGTTGGAGTGGTGCTCCATCTGCGTGATGAGGATCTCATCCCCCGGACCGAGCCGACCGGCGTTGCCAAGGGCGTAGGCGACGAGATTGATCGACTCGGTGGCGTTCTTGGTGAAGACGATCTCCCGCCGGTCGGGGGCGTGCAGGAAGGCGGCCACCTTGTCCCGGGCGCCCTCGTAGATGTCGGTCGCCTCCTCGGCGAGGACGTGGACGCCCCGGTGCGCGGCGGCGTTGTGCAACTCGTAGTAGTCCCGCATCGCCTCCAGGACGGCGGTGGGCTTCTGTGAGGTCGCCGCGTTGTCGAGGTAGACCAGAGCGCGGTCGTCGTGCACCCGCCGGGACAGGATCGGGAAGTCCATGCGCAGTCGGGCCACATCCAGCGGCGGCACCTCCGGCGAAGGGCCGAGGCCGCTGGCGGTGCGTCGATCCGCCGGCGCGGTGGCCACCGTGGCCGGGGAGGCGGTCACGAGTCCGCTCCCGCAGCGACCGCGGCATCAGGACGGACCCACCGGTCGTACCCCTCGGCCTCCAGGGAGTCGGCGAGCTCCGGCCCGCCCTCGGCGACGACCCGACCGGCGACGAACACGTGCACATGGTCAGGCTGGATGTAGCGCAGGATGCGGGTGTAATGCGTGATGAGCAGCGTGCCCGTGGTGCCCGCGGCGCCGAACCTGTTGACGCCATCGGCCACGACCTTGAGGGCGTCGATGTCGAGGCCCGAGTCGGTCTCGTCGAGGATCGCGATCTTCGGCTTGAGCAACTCGAGCTGAAGGATCTCGTGGCGCTTCTTCTCCCCGCCGGAGAAGCCCTCGTTGACGTTGCGCTCGGCGAAGGTCGGGTCGACCTGCAGGCGTTCCATGGCCTGCTTGACCTCCTTCACCCATGTACGCAGCTTCGGCGCCTCGCCGCGGACGGCGGTCGCGGCCGCCCGCAGGAAGTTCGACACGGAGACCCCGGGGATCTCCACCGGGTACTGCATGGCGAGGAAAAGGCCGGCGCGGGCACGTTCATCGACGGTCATCGCCAGCACGTCCTCACCGTCGAGGGTGACGCTCCCGCTGGTGACGGTGTATTTCGGGTGCCCGGCAATCGAGTACGCCAGCGTCGACTTGCCGGATCCGTTCGGGCCCATGAGGGCGTGCGTCTCACCCTGCTTGACGGTGAGATCGACACCGCGCAGGATCTCGGTGTCCTCGACGCTGACGCACAGGTCGTGCACTTCCAGGGTGGCCATTCGGGTCAGGACTCCTTGAGGCTGACGAGGAGATCGTCGCCGTCGATCTTGATGGGGTAGATGGGCACCGGCTTCGTGGCGGGCAGCCCGGTGGGCCGGCCGGTGCGCAGGTCAAAACGCGAGCCGTGCAACCAGCACTCGATCGTGCCCTCCTCCACCTCGCCTTCGGACAGCGGCACCTCGGCGTGGGAGCAGACGTCGCGGAGCGCGAAATACTCACCCTCGCTACGCGCGATGCACACCGGGCGGCCGTCGAGCATCACCCGCAGCGCGCCCTCCTCCGGCACGTCGGCGGCCGCGCAGGCGCGGAGGTAGTCACTCATCCGCCCACCTGCTCCAGCTCGGCCTCGATGGCGGCGGTGAGCCGGTCGCGCAACTCCGGTACCTCGATGCGGCTGATCACGTCGGCGAAGAAGCCGCGGACGACGAGCCGTCGGGCGACGTCGGCCGGGATGCCCCGCGACTGCAGGTAGAACAGCTGCTCGTCGTCGAAGCGGCCGGTGGCGCTGGCGTGTCCGGCACCGGTCACCTCGCCGGTCTCGATCTCCAGGTTGGGCACCGAGTCGGCGCGGGCGCCGTCGGTGAGCAGCAGGTTGCGGTTCAGCTCATAGGTGTCGGTGCCGATCGCGGCGTGCCGGATGATGACATCGCCTATCCAGACGGTGTGCGCGCCCTCGCCCTGCAGGGCGCCCTTGTAGGTCACCCGGCTCCGGCAGTGCGGCACGGCGTGCTCGACGAGCAGTCGGTGCTCAAGGTGCTGGCCGGCATCGGCGAACGCCAGCCCGAGGAGCTCGACATCGCCGCCCGGCCCGGTGAAGTCGACCCGCGGCAGCAGCCGGACCAGGTCACCGCCGAGAGTGACGTGGATCCCCCGGACCCTCGCGTCCCGGCCGAGGCGCACCGCGTGGTGACCGGCATGCACCGCGTCGTCGGCCCAGTCCTGCAGGCTCACCAGAGTGAGCGCGGCACCGTCACCGACGAGCACCTCGACGTTGGCACCGAAAGTGGCCGAACCGACGTGGTCGAGCACGACGGTGGCAGTGGCCAGCGGGCCGATGTCGACGACGAGGTGGTCGTAGGCGACCCCGCCGTTGCCGCGCAGCGTGACCGTGGAGGTGATGCCCTCCGCCTCCGCGGGTACCGAGATCACCAGCGGCTTCTCGGAGCGGGCGAAGGCGATCGCCGACGCCCGGTCGCGGGGGATGAAGGCTGACCCGACCCGGGCGTCGTCCCGCGACACCCGCTCCACCGCGGCCTCGCCGGTCCAGGACACCTCGACGTTGCCGTCCGCCGGTACGTCCCCGAGCAGGCCGCCGAGGCGGTCCAACGGGGTGAACCGCCAGTCCTCCTCCCGGCCGGTGGGCACCGGGAAGTCCACGACGTCGAAGGAGGCGACCGGAGCCGGTCGGGCGTCGACGCCGCCGCGGGTGCCGGGCCCGCTCAACCGCTCCCCCGGCAGCGACGTACCGGCCTCGATCCCGCCGGCGATCCCCGACGGAGAGCCGGCAGCGGGACCGGCGGACGGTGGTTCGGACTGTGCAGACGTGGGGCGCTCCGCCATCTAGCCGACCGCTCCTTCCATCTGCAGCTCGATCAGGCGGTTGAGCTCGAGTGCGTACTCCATCGGCAACTCGCGGGCGATCGGCTCGACGAAGCCACGGACGATCATCGCCATCGCCTCGTCCTCGGACAGACCGCGGCTCCTCAGGTAGAAGAGCTGATCGTCACTGACCTTGGATACGGTCGCCTCGTGGCCCATGGCGACGTCGTCCTCCCGGACGTCGACGTAGGGGTAGGTGTCCGAGCGGCTGATCGAATCCACCAGCAGCGCGTCACACTTCACCGTCGAGCGGGAGTGGTGGGCGCCCTCCTGCACCTGCACGAGCCCGCGGTAGGAGGTGCGACCCCCGCCTCGGGCCACGGACTTGGAGATGATCGTCGAGGACGTGTGCGGCGCCGCGTGCACCATCTTCGAGCCGGCATCCTGGTGCTGGCCCTCGCCGGCGAAGGCGACCGAGAGGGTCTCCCCCTTGGCGTACGGGCCGAGCAGCCAGACGGCCGGGTACTTCATGGTGACCTTGGAGCCGATGTTGCCGTCGATCCATTCCATGGTCGCGCCCTCGTGGCAGGCCGCCCGCTTGGTGACCAGGTTGTAGACGTTGTTCGACCAGTTCTGGATCGTGGTGTACCGCACCCGGGCGTTGCGCTTCACGACGATCTCCACGACCGCGCTGTGCAGGGAGTCGCTGGAGTAGACGGGTGCGGTGCAGCCCTCCACGTAGTGCACGGAGGAGTCCTCGTCCGCGATGATCAGCGTCCGCTCGAACTGACCCATGTTCTCGGTGTTGATCCGGAAGTAGGCCTGCAGCGGAATCTCGACGTGCACGCCCGGCGGCACATAGATGAAAGAGCCGCCCGACCACACCGCCGTGTTGAGTGCGGCAAACTTGTTGTCCCCGACCGGGATGACCGTGCCGAAGTAGGAGCGGAACAGCTCCTCGTGCTCACGCAGTGCGGTGTCGGTGTCGAGGAAGAGCACCCCCTGCTCCTCGAGGTCCTCCCGGATCTGGTGGTAGACCACTTCCGACTCGTACTGCGCGGCGACACCGGCGATGAGCCGCTGCTTCTCCGCCTCCGGGATGCCCAGCTTGTCGTAGGTGTTCTTGATGTCCGCCGGCAGCTCGTCCCAGCTGGTGGCCTGCTTCTCCGTGGAGCGGACGAAATACTTGATGTTGTCGAAGTCGATGCCCGAAAGGTCCGCACCCCAGGTCGGCATGGGCTTCTTCTCGAAGAGTGAGAGGCCCTTGCGCCGCAGCTTGAGCATCCACGCCGGCTCCGACTTCAGCGCGGAGATGTTGTCGACGACGGCGGTGGACAGGCCGCGTCGGGCGTGCGCGCCGGCATCGTCGCTGTCGGCCCAACCGAACCGGTAACGGCCCAGGCCTTCGATCCCGGCCGGCTCGACGTTCGTCGGCTCGGTGCCGAGTGCGGTGGGCAGCTCGGTGGTGGTCATATATCGGTCCTCTCGGACGGGTTGGTGCCCGGCGTGGCCGGAAGGGGGACGTGCGTGGTGCACACACCGTCGCCGTGGGCGATGGTGGCCAATCGCTGGACATGCGTGCCGAGCAGCCGGCCGAAGGCCTCGGTCTCGGCGTCGCACAGTTCGGGGAACTGCTCGGCGACGTGCTGCACCGGGCAGTGGTGCTGGCAGATCTGGACGCCGGGTCCGCCGGCGGTTCTCAGCGGACGGATGCTGGCGGCGTACCCGTCGGCGGACAGCGCCTCCGCGAGCGCCTGCGCCTTGGCCGGCGGCGGCTGCTCGCCCAGCCGCTGCCCGTACCGTTGCTCGAGCTCGGAAATCCGGGCTCGAGCGAAGGACACGACCGCACCGGCGCCACCGGTCTCGCCGAGAAAGCGCAAGGCGTCGGCGGCAAGGTCGTCATAGCGGTTGTCCAGCGTGGCGTGGGCGGAGTCGGAGAGGGCGAAGAGCCTGGCCGGACGGCCCCGACCCCGCGGCCCGGACCCGCCGCGGGGAGCCCGCGCGAGCACTGTGCCGTCGCTGAGCATCGCGTCGAGGTGGCGGCGGACGGCGGCCGGCGTCAGGCCAAGGCGCTCGCTCAACGCCGCTGTCGTGGACGGACCGAGCTCGAGCAGCGCGCGGACGACCCGGTCTCGGGTCCGCCGATCGATGCCGGGCTCGGTTTTCACAACACAATTGTCACCTAATTCCGGGCCGGGTGCAAATGGGGGGCGACCGAGCCTGAACCTAGACTCGCCCCATGTCGAGTGCCCGGACCGCCGAGGCCGCCGTCGAGGTGGTCGACCTGGTCAAGCGGTACGGCCCGACGGTGGCCGTCAACGGGCTGACCTTCCACGCCGCGAGGGGTGCGGTCACGGCTGTCCTGGGGCCGAACGGGGCCGGGAAGACCACCACGATCGAGACGTGTGAGGGCTTCCGCCGGCCGGACTCGGGTACCGTCCGGGTGCTGGGACGCGACCCCGGCAGCGACGGCCGCGAGCTGACCGCCCGGGTGGGCGTGATGTTGCAGGCCGGCGGCATCTACCCCGGCGCCCGCTGCGCCGAGATGCTCCGCCTGATGGCCAGCCTGGCGGCGAATCCACTGGACCCGGCCGACCTGCTGGACAAGCTGGGGCTCGCGCCGGTGGCCACCACCACGTTTCGCCGGCTCTCCGGCGGGCAGCAGCAGCGACTGGCCCTGGCGATGGCCATCGTCGGCCGGCCCGAGCTGGTTTTTCTCGACGAGCCGACCGCCGGTCTGGACCCGCAGGCCCGCCGCGCCACCTGGGACCTCATTGCGGACCTCCGCCGGGACGGGGTCACCGTCGTCCTCACGACGCACTATATGGAGGAGGCGGAGCGGCTGGCGGACGCGGTGGTCATCGTCGACGCCGGGCAGGTGGTGGCCAGCGGCTCGCCCTACGAGCTGACCTCGGGCGGCGCCGAGCGCCAGCTCCGTTTCCGTGCGCCGAGCGGTCTCGACCTCGACCGGTTGCTCAGCGCGCTGCCGGTCGGCAGCATCGGCAAGGAGTCGCCCAGTGGCCACTACGTGCTCGAGGGTGAGATCAGCCCGGCCTTCCTGGCCTCGGTCACCGCCTGGTGTGCGTCGCACGGAGTGCTCGCGGACGACCTCAAGGTCGAGCAACGGACCCTGGAGGACGTGTTTCTGGAACTCACCGGCCGCGGGCTGCGAACATGACGACGACCGCGCCGGGCACCTTCACCCCGCAGCCCGGGCGGGCACCCCTGACCCGTATGATCACGGCGCAGGCCGCCATGGAGTTGCGGATCACCCTGCGCCGCGGCGAGTCCGTGCTCCTTACCCTGATCATTCCCGTGCTCATGCTGTTCGGGCTGGCCCGGGTCGACGTCATCGACGTGCCCGGTTCCCGAATCGCGTTCTTCACCCCGGGCATCCTGGCTTTAGCGATCATGTCGACCGCGTTCACCGGACAGGCGATCGCCACCGGCTTCGAACGCCAGTACGGCGTCCTCAAGCGCCTCGGCGCCAGCCCACTGCCCCGCTGGGGGCTGCTCACCGCGAAGACGGCCGCGGTTGTGGTTCTCGAAATCGGCCAGATAGCCGTGCTCAGCGTCGTCGCGCTGCTGCTCGGCTGGTCGCCGCGGGGTTCCTTCTTCACCGTCGTCCTGCTCGTCCTGCTCGGTACGACGGTGTTCTCCGCCCTCGCGCTGCTGCTCGCCGGCACGCTGCGCGCGGAGGCCACGTTGGCGGCGGCGAATCTGATCTGGTTCGTCTTTCTCGTCTCCGGTGGCGTCCTGTTCCCGCTGAGCCGCTTCTCCCCCGCCGTCCGGGATCTGCTGCGGTGGCTGCCGCTGCCGGCGCTGGCCGACGGGATGCGGGCCGTGCTCCGCGACGGTGCGCTCCTCCCGCGCCACGACGTCGCGGTACTCGTGGTGTGGGCGGCTGTCCTCGTCACCGCGACGGCCAGCACCTTCCGCTGGGAGTAGTCCGGCTCTGTACACCGGCGCGTCTTCAATACACTGGGGCCGTTATGCGCCTCCCCCGAGTGAGCCCAGCCGGCTACCGCCGGATCACCCTGGTCGCACTCGTCGCGCTCACTGCGATCGTGGTGACCGGCGGCGCGGTCCGGCTCACCTCCTCGGGGCTGGGCTGCTCCACCTGGCCGGCGTGCGAGCCGGGGTCGCTGACACCGGAGTTCTCGCTGCATCCGATGGTGGAGTTCAGTAACCGGGTGGTGAGCGCGATCGTCGGGCTGGCGGTGCTCGCCACCGTGCTCGGCGCCTGGCTTCGCCGGCCGCGCCGCCGCGACCTCACCCTCCCCGCGCTGGGGCTGGTCCTCGGTTTTCTGGCCCAGGCCGTGCTCGGCGGCCTGACCGTGCTCTTCCACCTGTCCCCGGTGCTGGTCATGGCCCACTTCCTCGTGTCCATGCTGCTGCTGTGGGATGCCTTCGTGCTCTGGCAGCGCGCTGGCCGGCCGGCCGGTCCGCGCGCTCCGTCGGTCCGCGCCGAGGTGCTGCTGCTCGGCCGGATCGTGGCCGGCGCCGCGGGGCTGGTCCTGACCCTCGGCACGGTCGTCACCGGCACCGGGCCGAACTCGGGGGCGAGCGTCGTCACCCGGCTGCCCTTCGACGTCCGGTCCGTCGCCCAACTGCATTCGGACGTGGTGCTGTTCCTGACCGGAGTCACGCTCGCCCTCGCGGTCGTGCTGCGGATGGTGCAGGCGCCGCCCCGAGCCCGCAAGCGCTGCCTCCTGCTGCTCGCGCTGATCGTTGCGCAGGGCACTGTCGGCTACACCCAGTTCTTCCTCGGCCAGCCCCGCCCGCTGGTCGGTCTGCACATCCTCGGGGCCACGCTGTTCTGGCTGGCCACGCTGGCTCTGGTCTCGTCCCTCTACCGCGATCCGACCGCAGAGCCGACCGCCGAGCCACCGCCGGAGTCGATGGCAGCAGCGACCCGACCGTTGGCCACAGCCCGCTGACTCTCAGCGCAGCAGCAGGGTGTCCGCGGCGACGGCGACGAAGAGCAGCGTCAGGTAGGTGATGGAGAAGGAGAACAACCGCATCGGGGCGGCCGGGGCCCCCCGCCGCACAGCCCGCTGCAGCTGATAGGCCACCCGGAGGAAGGCGGCACCGAGACCGAGGGCGGCGACCGGGTAGAGCCAACCAGTGGATGCCACCGGCCACAGGAGCAGCGACACCGCGACCATCACCCAGGAGTACGCGACGATCTGCCGGGTGACGGTCCGCTCGTCCGCCACGACCGGCAGCATCGGCACGCCGGCCCGGGCGTAGTCGTCGCGGAAGCGTAGCGCGAGGGCCCAGAAGTGCGGCGGCGTCCAGAAGAAGACGATGGCGAAGAGCACCACCGGTGCCCAGGCCAACCGGTCGGTGACCGCCGACCAGCCGATCAGCGTCGGCATGCACCCGGCGGCGCCGCCCCAGACGATGTTCGACGACGTCGCCCTCTTGAGCACCCGGGTATAGACCAGGACATAGAAGAGGATGGCGGCCAGCGTCAACCCGGCCGAGAGCACGTTGACCGTGCCGGCGAGCAGCGCGACGGACACCGCGCCGAGGATCCAGCCGAACCAGAGCGCCTCCCGGGGCGAGACCGTGGCGGTGGCCAGCGGCCGGCGCTCGGTGCGCCGCATCACCAGGTCGATGTCCCGGTCGAGGTAGCAGTTCAGCGCGTTCGCGCTGCCCGCAGCCAGCGTCCCACCCACGAGGGTGGCGGCCACCGTGCCCAGATCGGGCAGGCCACCGGCCGCCAGCACCATCGCCGGCAGCGTCGTGACGAGCAGCAACTCGATGATCCGCGGCTTGGTGAGCGCGACGTAGGCCCGAATCGTGGCGCCGGCGGACCGGCGCGGCCGGATCGGGGCATCGAGCCCCGCGGCGCGGGATGCGAGCGAAGTCACCGAGCCGGGCCCGACAGGAACGGCCGGAAACGGGCGCCGATCGAGGCTCCGAGAGGGGGCACACACACCTCGGGTTGGTCGGGAGGCGGACGGCCGGCAACCGAGACGACTCAAGCGTCGACCCGGGCGGCGAGGGCGTCATCACTGTAGCCGTCGGAGTTGTCCGGTTGCGGTCTGGGGCGGGCTGGGTAGGCTCGCGGGGGGCAAAGATCGTTGCCCCACGTCCCCGCAAAGCTGACCCAGAGTCGCCGCAACGCCGCCGCAAAGTTGTCCAGAGGAGCACGAGGCCACCGTGTCCGACACGTCGCCACCCCCACCCCCACCCGCACCCGCCGAGCCGGTCGACCTGGAGTGGCTCGACCTCGACCGCCGGGCGGTGGACACCATCCGGGTCTTGGCGATGGACGCGGTGGAGGCCGCCGGCTCCGGTCATCCCGGCACCGCGATGAGCCTGGCACCGGCGGCGTACCTGCTGTTCCAGCGGCTGCTGCGCCACGATCCGACCGACGCCGCCTGGGTCGGGCGGGACCGCTTTGTCCTGTCCTGCGGGCACTCCAGTCTCACCCTCTACATCCAGCTCTACCTCTGCGGGTATGGACTGACCCTGGAGGACCTGCGGCTCTACCGGCAGTGGGGCAGCCTGACCCCCGGCCATCCGGAGCGCGGGCACACCGTGGGTGTGGAGACCACCACCGGCCCGCTCGGCCAGGGCGTCGGCAACGCGGTGGGCATGGCGATGGCGGCCCGCCGGGAACGCGGGCTTTTCGACCCCGATGCAGCCCCGGGCGAGAGCGTGTTCGACCACACGATCTACGTCTTCGCCTCCGACGGTGACATGGAGGAGGGCGTGCAGGCCGAGGCCGCGAGCCTCGCCGGGCACCAGCGGCTGGGCAACCTCGTGCTGCTCTACGACGACAACCACATCTCCATCGAGGGCAATACCGCCGTTGCCTTCAGCGAGGACGTGCTGGCCCGCTACGCCGCGTACGGCTGGGACACCCACCGGGTGGAGGACGTCAACGACGTCGCCGCCGTGCACGCCGCCCTGGTCGCGGCCCGGGACACGACCGACCGGCCCTCGATCGTGTCGGTCCGTTCGATCATCGGCTACCCGGCGCCGACGGCGCAGAACACCGGCGAGGCGCACGGCGCGGCGCTCGGAGCCAAGGAGGTCGCGGCCACCAAGGAGGTGCTCGGCCTGAACCCGACGCTGACCTTCGCCGTGCCCGACGACGTGCTGGCACACGCCCGGGAGGTGATCACCCGCGGCCGGCAGCTGCACGCCGAGTGGCAGCTGCGTTTCGACGCGTGGCGGGAGGCCAACCCGGCGCGGTACCGCGAGTTCGAACGGATCCGCGCCCGACGCCTGCCCGACGGCTGGGAGTCGGCGCTGCCGAGCTTCGACCCGGCCAAGCCGATGGCCACCCGCAAGGCCTCCGGGCAGGTGCTCACCGCTCTCGGCCCGCTGCTGCCCGAGCTGTGGGGGGGTTCGGCGGACCTGGCCGGATCGAACAACACCACCATCGACGGGGCGGCCTCCTTCGAGGCGGACGGCAACCCGACGGGCACACCGTACGGCCGGGTGTTGCACTTCGGCATCCGCGAACACGCCATGGGCGCGACCATGAATGGCATGGCGCTGCACGGCGGCACGCGACCCTACGGCGGCACGTTCCTCGTGTTCAGCGACTACATGCGACCCTCGGTGCGGTTGGCCGCGCTGATGCAGCTGCCGGTGACCTACGTCTGGACCCACGATTCCATCGGTCTCGGCGAAGACGGCCCGACCCACCAGCCCATCGAGCAGGTTGCCGCGCTTCGGGCCATCCCCGGTCTCGACGTCGTCCGCCCGGCCGACGCCACCGAGACGGCAGTCGCCTGGCGCACGATTCTGCTGCGGGACTCCTCCCCGGCCGGGCTCTGCCTCACCCGGCAGACCGTGCCGACCCTGGACCGCTCGGTCTTTGCCGGGGCCGACCTGGTGGCCAAGGGCGGTTACGTGCTGATCGAGGCCGGCAGCGGCATGCCGGCGGTGATCCTGCTCGCCACCGGCAGCGAGGTGTCGATCGCACTGGCCGCCCGGGAGCGGCTGGAGACCGAGGGGACGCCGACCCGGGTGGTGTCCATGCCGTGCCAGGAGTGGTTCGCCGAGCAGGACCAGGCCTATCGCCAGATGGTGCTGCCGCCCAGCGTCCGGGCCCGGGTCTCTGTCGAAGCGGCCGTGACGATGGGCTGGCGGGAGTTCGTGGGCGACGACGGGGAGAGTCTCGGCCTGGACCACTATGGCGCCAGCGCGCCCTACACCATCCTGTACGAGCAGTTCGGTCTCACCCCGGAGCGCGTCGTCGCGGCGGCCTACTCCAGTCTGTCCAAGGTCGGGGCGACCTCCGGGTCGACCACCGGCACCTGAAGGAGCATCGTCATGTCCCAGCCCACGTCCGTCCTGAAAGACCTCTCCGCCGCCGGCGTCTCGATCTGGCTGGATGACCTGTCCCGGGACCGCGTGCGTTCCGGCGGGCTGGCTCACCTCGTCCGGGACCGCTACGTGGTCGGGGTGACCACCAACCCCACCATCTTCCAGAAGGCGATCAGCGGTTCCGACGTCTACGATGACCAGCTTCGCGATCTGGCCATCCGCCAGGTCGACGTCGGCGAGGCGCTGCGGGCGATCACCGCCGCCGACGTGCGGGCGGCCTGCGACGTGCTGCGCTCCGCCTACGACGCCACTGACGGCCTCGACGGCCGGGTGTCGATCGAGGTCGACCCCCGGATCGCCCACGACACGGCGGCCACCTCGGCGGAGGCGCGGGCACTGTGGTGGCTGGTGGACCGGCCGAACCTGTTCATCAAGATCCCGGCGACCGTGGAGGGCCTGCCGGCGATCAGCCAGGCGCTGGCCGAGGGCATCAGTGTCAACGTCACGTTGATCTTCAGCCTCGATCGGTACGACACGGTGATGGATGCCTTCCTCGACGGCATGGAGCGGGCCGCGCGCGCGGGTCACGACCTGTCCCGGATCGGATCGGTGGCCTCGTTCTTCGTCAGCCGGGTGGACACCGAGATCGACCCGAGACTGGACAAGCTGGGTACGCCGGAGGCCCAGCAGCTGCGCGGCCTGGCCGCGATCGCCAACGCCCGGCTGGCCTACGAGCGCTACGAGCGGGTCGTCGCCAGCCCCCGGTGGGCGGCGCTGGCCGCCAGGGGTGCCCGACCGCAGCGGCCGCTCTGGGCGAGCACCGGGGTCAAGGACCCGCAGTACGACGACACCCGCTACGTGATCGAGCTCGTCGCCAGCGGCACCGTGAACACCATGCCGGAGCCGACGATGGACGCGGTCGCCGACCACGGCGAGGTGCGCGGGGACACCGTCCGCGGCGGGTACACCGCGGCGCGCCAGCACCTTGACCGGCTGGCCGCCCTCGGCATCGACTACGAGGAGGTCGTCGAGTTGCTCGAGGTGGAGGGCGTGGAGAAGTTCGCGGCCAGCTGGAACGAGCTCATCGAGTCGGTGGCGACGGAACTCGAGAGGTTCCGCGCCCGGTGACAGAGCAGGTCCCGGTCGGCGCCGGAGTGACGGTGGGCGCCCGCGGTCTGGCCAACCCGCTGCGCGACCCACGGGATCGCCGGCTGCCTCGCGTGCCGGACCCGTGCGCGGTCGTCGTCTTCGGTATCACCGGTGACCTGGCCCGCAAGAAGCTGATCCCTGCCATCTACGACCTCGCCAACCGCGGGCTGCTGCCCCCCGGCTTCGTCCTGCTCGGCTTCGCCCGCCGTGACTGGGAGACGGGTGATTTCGAGGCGATGGCGCACGACGCGGCCAAGAATGGGGCCCGGACCCCGTTCCGGGAGGACGTCTGGCGGCGCATCGCGGAGTCCGTGCGCTTCATCCCCGGCTCCTTCGACGACGACAACGCCTTCGACCTCCTCGCCCAGACGTTGATCGACCTGGAGGCGACCCACGGGATCGCCGGCAACGCCGCCTTCTACCTCTCGATCCCGCCGGCCGCGTTCCCGCTGGTGCTCAAGCAGCTCGCCCGGACCAAGATGGCGGACAACGACGAGCGCGGCGGCTGGCGCCGGGTGGTGGTGGAGAAGCCGTTCGGGCACGACCTGCCCTCCAGCCGCGAGCTCAACGCGCTCGTGGATGAGGTCTTCACGGCGCAGGATGTCTTCCGCATCGATCACTACCTGGGTAAGGAAACCGTCCAGAACCTGCTCGCCTTGCGGTTTGCGAACTCCCTGTTCGAGCCGACCTACAACAATCACTACGTCGACTCGGTGCAGATCACCATGGCCGAGGACGGTGGCATCGGCGGCCGGGCCGCGTTCTACGACTCGGCCGGCGCCGCGAGGGACGTGCTGCAGAACCACCTGCTCCAGTTGCTCGCCCTCACCGCGATGGAAGAACCGGTCGCCTTCGACGCCGACGCGCTGCGGGTGGAGAAGCTCAAGGTGCTCGGGGCCGTCTCGCTGCCCGCTGACCTGGAGGGGGACGCGGTGCGCGGGCAGTACGCCGCGGGCTGGCAGGGCGGCGAGCGGGTGCCGGGCTACCTGGAGGAGCGGCTCATCCCGCCGCACTCGCGCACGGAGACCTACGCCGCGGTCCGGCTCGGCGTGGAGACCCGACGCTGGGGTGGCGTGCCGTTCTACCTGCGCACCGGGAAGCGGCTGCCGAGACGCGTCACCGAGATCGCCATCGTCTACAAGCGGGCTCCGCACCTGCCGTTCACCGCGACCGACGTCGAGGAGTTGGGCCGCAATCAGCTGGTCATCCGGGTCCAGCCGGATGAGGGGGTGACCCTGCGGTTCGGCTCGAAGGTCCCGGGGACGACCATGGAGGTGCGGGACGTGGCCATGGACTTCCTCTACGGCGAGGCCTTCACCGAATCCTCGCCCGAGGCGTACGAGCGACTGATCCTCGACGTCCTGCTCGGGGACGCGACGCTCTTCCCACGACACGAGGAGGTCGAGATGTCCTGGCGGGTGGTCGATCCGCTGGAGGAATACTGGGCGAACACGACGCCGCAGGCCTACCCCGCCGGAACCTGGGGACCACGGGCCGCCGAGGAGATGCTGGCCGCAGAGGGCCGCTCCTGGCGGCGGCCCTGATGGCCACCCTGTGGGAGACCAACGCTGGGGAGATCGTCAAGGCGCTCTCCGCCGAGCGCCGGATCGCTGGTGCGGTTGCGTTCGGCGTCGTCCTCACCCTCGTGCTGGTGGTCGACGAGCGCCGGGCCGAGGAGGCCATGGCGGCCGCCGCCGAGGGTGCCGCGGCCCATCCGTGCCGGCTGCTGGTGGTGATCCGCCGACGGCCGGACGCCAGCGCCGCGCGGCTCGACGCCGAGGTTCGCGTCGGCGGTCATCTCGGCACCAGCGAGGCGGTGGTGCTGCGGATGTACGGCCGGCTGGCCCGCAACGCCGAATCCGTCGTGCTGCCGCTGCTGGCCCCGGACTCGCCCGTGGTCACCTGGTGGTACGGCCCTCCGCCGCAGAAGACCGGCGTCGACCCCCTCGGCGCGTTGGCCACCCGGCGGATCACCGACACCGCGCAGGCCGCCAACCCGCTGCGGGCGCTGAAGGAGCGGGGAGCGGACTACTCCCCGGGTGACACCGACCTGGCCTGGACCCGGTGCACACCCTGGCGTTCGGTGCTCGCCGCCGCCTTCGACTCCATCACCGGCCAGCCCGCGACAGCCCGGGTGGAGGCCGAGATCGGCAACCCCAGCGCCGCGCTGCTCGCCGGCTGGCTCAAGTGCCGGCTGGGGATCGAGGTCGACAGTGCCTCCTCCGCAGGCCCCGGCATCACCGAGGTCTCCATCCGGGTCGACCCGGCGCAGGACATCCTGGCGGAGGATGCTGGCGGGGACGAGGAGCCGGTCGAGATACGACTCACTCGGCACGACGGCCGGACCGCGGTCCTCGCCCGGTCCCGACAACCGGAGCGCTACCTGCCGTTGGCCCGCCGCGAGACCGGCGACCTGATCGGCGAGGAGCTGCGCCGGTTGGACGCCGACCAGATCTACGCGGCAACGCTCGCCGCGACCACCGGACGGCGGATCGCCGCCACACCGCCGACGGCCAGCCAGATTTCCCGCGGCGCCAGCAACCGGCGGTCCAGTCCACCCCCGCGTACCCCCCGCGAGGCCACGATCGAACGGGCCGCCCGCACCCGGCAGGGACGGGCGGATTGAACGGCGGAGCGAGCGGGCGGGCGATCGTCGTCCACCGGGACGCGCCCCTGCTGGCCCGCGCCGTCGCCGCCCGGCTCGTGACCGGTCTGGTGGATGCCCAGGCCGCCCGCGGCGCCGCCTCACTCGTCCTCACCGGCGGTGGCATCGGAACCGGCGTGCTGCGGGAGCTGCGGGCCGCGCCGGCCCGGGACGCGGTGGACTGGCGGCGGGTCGACCTGTGGTGGGGGGACGAGCGCTACCTCCCGACCGGCGACCCGGACCGCAACGAGACCCAGGCCCGCGACGCCCTGCTCGACGCCCTCGACCTCGACCCGGCACGGATCCATCCCCTGCCGCCGGCTCCGGCCGCGGGGCTCGGCGACCCGGAGGCCGCGGCCGCGAGCTACGCGGAGGAGTTGGCCCGGGCCGCCCGCCCCGAGGATCACGGATCGGTGCCGAGCTTCGACGTCCTGCTGCTCGGCATCGGCCCGGACGGCCACGTCGCCTCACTGTTCCCGGAGGCACCGGCCGCGTACGACGCCCGCTCGGTCGTCGCGGTGCGCGGCGCGCCTAAACCGCCGCCCATCCGGCTGTCGCTGACCTTGGGCGCGCTCAACGCCGCCCGGGCGGTGTGGCTGCTGGCGAGCGGACCGGAGAAGGCGACGGCCGTGCACCTCGCGCTGTCCGGGGCTGGTTCGGTGCAGATCCCGGCCGCCGGGGTGCACGGGCGGTCGCGCACGCTGTGGCTGCTGGACCGGGCGGCGGCGGCCCGACTACCGGCCGGTATGGCACGCTCGGCGTCGCCGTGAGCCGGCCCAGCGTCTAGTCTTCGCTACTCCTCGTCGCCGCGCAGCTTGGCGAGCGCCTCGGCCAGGATGGACTCCCCGTCCTCGTCGCTGCGCCGCTCCCGGACGTAGGCCAGGTGCGTCTTGTACGGCTCGTTGCGCGGCGCCTGCGGCGCGTTCTCCCGGTCCTGGCTGCACGGCCACCCGCACCGCGGGCAGTCCCAGCTCTCCGGAACCGCGACGTCGACAGCGAACGACGGCCGGGTCTCATGTCCGTTCGCGCAGAAGAACGCGATGCGCCGCCGCGGCGCGGCCTCGCCCCGCTCCGACTCGCCCATGGGGCCGGCACCGACCCGGCTGCCTCGGATGGCGTTGCCACCAGCCATTTCAGCCACCCCCACAGTCGTCATCCAGAGCCAACCTGGGAGAAGTGTACGGGCCGCGGCGCCCCCGACGGCCCGCAGGGACGCCCTGACTCAGCCAGGACTCACTTCTTCAGCAAGAGCCCGAGACCCACGATGCAGGCAAACCACACCAGACCGCAGAAAATGGTGATCCGGTCAAGGTTCTTCTCCACGACGCTCGACCCACCGAGCGAGGAGGACATGCCGCCGCCGAAGAGGTCGGACAGACCGCCACCCTTGCCCCGGTGCAGCAGGATGAAGACCACGAGCAGCACGCTGGTGATGATGACCAGCCCCGACAGGAACACCGTCACTAGATGAGAACTCTCTCTTCCGGGAAGTGGCAGGCCACCTTGTGGTTCGGGGCGATCTGCAGCAGCGGTGGCTCCACGGTCTTGCAGATCTCCTGGACCTTCCAGCACCGAGTGTGGAAGCGGCACGCCTCCGGCGGGTTCAGCGGGCTCGGCACGTCCCCCTGCAACAGGATACGGTCCCGGTGCTGCTCCTTGTCCGGGTCCGGGATGGGCACCGCGGACAGCAGGGCGTGCGTATAGGGATGCAACGGGTGCTCGTAGAGTTCGACGTTGTCCGCCACCTCGACGATCGTGCCGAGGTACATCACGGCCACCGAGTCGGAGATGTGCCGGACCACGGACAGGTCGTGCGCGATGAAGATGAGCGTCAGGTTGAACTCGGACTGCAGATCCTCGAGCAGGTTGATGACCTGGGCCTGAATGGACACGTCGAGCGCGGACACCGGCTCGTCGGCGACGATCAGCTTGGGCCGCAGCGCGATGGCCCGGGCCACCCCGATGCGCTGCCGTTGCCCGCCGGAGAACTCGTGCGGATAGCGGTTGTAGTGCTCCGGGTTGAGCCCGACCAGCTCCAACAGGTCCTGGACGGCCCGTTTCGTGCCCTTCTCGGTCTGGATCTTCTGCAGCTTGAACGGTGCTCCGACGATGGTGCCGATGGTGTGCCGGGGGTTGAGCGAGGAGTACGGATCCTGGAAGATCATCTGGAAGCTGCGTCTCAGCGGGCGGATGGCGCCCTGCTTCATGTGACTGATGTCGGTGCCCTCGAAGCGCACCCGGCCGCCGGTCGGCTCCAGCAGCCGGGTCACGACCCGGCCCATCGTCGACTTGCCGCAGCCGCTCTCGCCGACGACACCGAGGGTCTCCCCTGGCCGGACGCTGAAGCTCACCCCGTCGACCGCCTTCACCGCGCCGACCGTCTTCTGGAACAGGATGCCGCGCTTGACCGGGAAGTGCTTCTCGAGTTTCTCCACTTCGAGGATCGGCTCCGCGCCGAGGGCGCGCTTGGACCGGGCCGAGGGCTCGCTGGCCGTGGCGGTCACCGCTGACTCCGATCTCCGCGAGGTTCGGTTTCGTTCACAGCTTCGGTCGCACCTCCTCGGTCCAGATCCGCCGGCGGGTGTCGCGCGGCAGGTGACATGCCACGCTGTGACCCGGGTCGGTCTCCCGCATGAGCGGGACCTCGGTGGTGCTGCGGTCCCCGTTGAGCGAGCAGTACGCGCATCGCGGATGGAAGGCGCAGCCGGAAGGCACGTTGATCAGACTGGGCGGCGTACCGGCGATCGGCAGCAGGCGGTCGGCGCGCACCCGGTCCAGTCGGGTCACGGAGCTGAGCAGACCCCACGTGTAGGGGTGCTCGGGTCGGTAGAAGACGTCCTCGACCGACCCGTTCTCCACACCCTTGCCCGCGTACATCACGAGGATGTCGTCGGCCACCTCGGCCACCACGCCCAGATCGTGGGTGATGATCACGATGGCCGAGTTGAACTCCCGCTGAAGTTCCCTCATGAGTTCAAGGATCTGCGCCTGCACGGTGACGTCGAGTGCGGTGGTCGGCTCGTCGGCGATGAGCAGGCTCGGGTTGCAGGACAGCGACATAGCGATCATCACGCGCTGCCGCATGCCGCCGGAGAACTGGTGCGGGTAGTCGTCGACGCACTTCGCCGCGTTGGGGATCTTCACCCGGTCGAGCATCTCGATGGCCCGGGCTCGGGCCACCTTCTTGGACACGTTGTTGTGGATCCGGTAGGCCTCGATGATCTGCGAGCCAACGGTGTAGTACGGGTGCAGGGCCGAGAGCGGATCCTGGAAGATCATTGCCATCTTCTTGCCGCGAAGCTTGCGGACGTGCTCCGGCGAGGCGGACACCAGCTCCTCGCCGTCCAGCCAGATCTCCCCGGACGTCCGGGTCTTCTTCCGGTTGTGCAGCCCCATGATGCCCAGACTCGTAACACTCTTCCCGGACCCGGACTCGCCCACGATGCCGAGAGACTTGCCCCGCTCGAGGGAGAACGAGATGCCGTCGACGGACTTGACCACCCCGTCGTCCGTCGGAAAGTGGATCGTGAGGTCACGGACCTCGAGGAAGGACCGGGGCGGGACGCTGTGCAGCTCCACCGGCGTGACCGACGGGGCGGACACGAGGGTGGTCGCGCCGGCAGTGGCACCCGTGCCCGCTCCGGAGCCATCGGCGGAGGTGGCGGCCTTCGACCCGGCGCCGGCTGAGCTACGTCGAAACATCCCCGGATCC